>CATLDS010000060.1 GCA_949902685.1 uncultured Christensenellaceae bacterium
ATTCAAATCGTTTCAAAAAGTTCTCAGTAGTACCGAACAATAATGGTTTACCAACCGTGTCCTTTCTACCTACCACTTCTATTAAATTATTAGATTGGAGTAACTGTATAGCATAGTCACTAGATGACCCACGTATGTTTTCTATATCAAGTCTCGTCACAGGTTGTTTGTATGCGATGATAGCGACAGTCTCCAGAGCCGCCTTAGTCAAACTACGCTCTCTAATAGGGTTCAATATTTCAGCTATACTATCAACCAATTTAGGATTAGAACATAGTTGTACTTTAGTCTTATACTGAATGATATTTATACCACTATTTTCATCATATTTTTGTTTCAAAATATCTAGACATTTATTAAACTCTCTGTCATTCATATCATATTTAGTCTTAAATTCATCTATCTCTACACCTTCACCAGAGACGAATAATACGCCCTCAATTACTTTAGCAATCTCATTTAGATTCATCTGTATCCTCCCTACGTCTTATAAGTATATCTGCATATCTTTCTGTCTGTACCACTTCTATCTTTTGAAACTTTAATAGTTCGAGTATTGCCATGAATACGGTTATAACTTCTAATTTTGAATATGTTTCATCAAAAAGGCTAAAGAAGTTAATTTCCTTATTGTCTTTAAGCACATTAGTCAAGAAGGATATTTTATCAGCAACTGTCCATCTGTCTCGATTAATTTTCTTCTCTTGCGGATTTTCTTTATCCTTAGTACGCATTAGAATAAAAGCAAAAGCATCTAACAGTTTATCTAGATTGAATTGATTGAATACTATTCTAGTATCTCCTACTGACTTATCTGGCTGTTTGTATAATCTATCTACGTTCTCAATTTTCTGCAAGTCACCACCAGCATTCTTAAATATCTCATATTCTTGTATCTGTATACGCAACTGTGTCTCTGGGTCTATCTCTTCAGTATCCTCAACAACCTCTTCTACTGGTAATAACTTTCTAGACTTAATCTCAAGTAATCTACTAGCTATATCCAAGAATGCTGTCGCTTCCTCCATATCTAGTTCACTTATATTTTCCATGTATTTCATATATTGGTCAGTTATCGCAGATAACTTTACTTCCATAATAGACATGTTTGATTCTTTAATAAGATGCAATAAAAGATCAAGAGGACCTTCAAACCCCTCTAATCTAAAAGTAAGTTGCGATGATGACTCCGTATCAAAACTGTCTATATTCTCTTCCATCAAAATAATACCCCTATAAATGAAATCGGCATAAATATATAGTTATAAAAGATTGATAAATACCAATTCAAAATATCAAATCCCACAAACATATCGAAAATTATGCTCACAAACAATATACCGAATAATAAATTATTACCATGTCTTAAATTAAATTTGATATATTTATTTTCACTTTTCATAAATGATGTAATGAAGTTAAATCCATCCAATGGATATATTGGAAGCATATTAAATAATGCAAGGAAACTATTAATCATCATAAAGTATTGTAAGATAATTAAAATATAGTACATTACTTGATTTGGCACACCAATAGTGAAATACAAAATAGCATATAAGATAGCACTAATCAAACCTAATAAAAAGTTGGCAATTATACCCGCAGATGAAACCCTACGTATACCTGAACGATATTTTTTAAAATTAAGAGGATTTACTGGAGTGGGTTTAGCCCAACCAACACCGAATAAAGCGAACATTAAAAAACCAATTGGATCCAAATGCTTAAAAGGATTTAAAGTTAATCTACCTGCAACTTTTGCTGTGGCATCACCTTGCTTCAAGGCAGCGAACGCATGAGCAAATTCATGTACCGACAATGAAATAATAAAAACAAGCGTAGTAATCAAAAAGAAAATTACTGCTTCTTCAGGTGTATAATCATTACTAAATAAAATATAATACAGCACCTTAACCTCATATAAATTATATCAAAACCGCTGTCTATTAGCAAATAATTTTAGATATTTATTTGTTTTTATTGAAAAGTATACACTTACGTACCCTTAGTCTTTATGGTGTATTACAAAAAAGATATACACTTTATATAGTATATATCTTAATTTTGTTTCATTGTTGTTAAACGATTGTAGAAAGCACTCGAATTAAGCGGATTTTTCTTATCTGTAATTTTGATTACCTCACTATCATTTTCATTAGTCTCCACAATACCTAATTCTTTAAATACTTGAAGACAAACATAAAATTGAAGATATGAGTACTCTGTCCTATCTTTGACTTTAGTGACAATATTAGAGAACATATTGTAGCAATAGTACCCTTTTATCTTGCTCTCAAAAGCGAACTGAATTAATCTAAAATATCTACCGAAGCACTGTCTAGATAGGTCAACCTTAGACAATAGCGAACTGGCACTAGTGGTCATATGAGGGAGATATATTGTGGACTTGGTATGCTTGTGTAATTCTGCCAGATATCCCATATTTAAGATTGGGTCTAAGAATATAATTCTACTGAAAGTATTGAACGAAGAAAAATCTGTCGGTGCTAGTATTATAGTATTTAGACCCGTCTCATCGTTGATATTGAATACTCTATTCCTAAATATATTGTTGCTGTCAAATATGGCTTTGAAATTAATATAAGTATTATAATCATTAGCAACGATTAGTGTACCGTATACATTTTTCTCCATATCTACTAATAATCTTATCAATTGGTCTCGATTGTAATTATTAAACGTGTAAGTACTATCTAATGAATAAACAATCTGCTTGATATACTCTGCCTCAATTATTTCATTATTAGACGGACGATAAATATCCTCATAGTCAATAGATTTAACTATACCAGATATCTTTTTATTATTCCTGAACGTATCTACGCTTAAATCTGCTAATAGATTGCAAGATGTATTGCCTGACAAAACGAAATACTTATCACTAGCATTAAACGCAAGTAGATTAAATGACGGATAAGATAAAACTAAATGTTGTGGATGTTTCGGCAAACTACTGATATTAGCATTTTTTAATTTAAAACTAAATACTGGTCTAGAGTTCATATGTCCACATGGCTCTAATCTATCAATATCTTCTACCAGTTTCATTGTTATTTCATTCTCGTCTAAGGCAAAGTCGTAAGTTTTAGTTGGTAAGAATGCCGACTTATCTAAATTCGCCTCAACATAATCATTAGTTAAACGTATGAATTCATCGAAATTTTCTACCTTTAATGTTAACCCTGCAGCCATTGGATGACCACCGAATTTAGTTAAAAGATGTGGCATACTGCTAAGTAATGAATGAACATTCACTCCATTAACACTTCTACAAGAGCCAACTAATTCATCTTCCACCTGACTAAACAAGAAAGTCGGTCTATGGTATTCTTCTGCTACACGAGCTGACACTATACCTAAGATGCCACTATCCCATTCATTACTAGACATCACAATTGCACTTACTTTAAATATGTCTTTCTTATTAAGTTCAGTTTTGACATCCAAATAAACTTTATCACAAAGTCTCTGCCTTTGATTATTATACTCTAAAATTTGAGCACATAACTTTCTAATAGTATTATTATCTTCTTCCAAATATAAGTCTAGACTTGTCTGTGCTGAGCCCATTCTACCGCTAGCATTGATTTTAGGTGCTAATTTAAACGCAATATCATTGGCTTTACAGTTAGGATTAATACCGCATTCGTGCATAAGTTTTAAAACTCCAGCAGGCAAAGATGAGAGTTCTTTCAACCCCAATGCTACTATAGCCCTATTTTCATCTAACAACTCTACTATATCTGCTATCGTAGCTATAGCACATATCGGTAGATATTTTTTAGCGACACTAATTCCAGCTAAAGCTTGCACCAATTTCAATGCGACCCCTGCTCCACATAATGAATGAAACGGATACCTTTCACTTATCTTAGGGTTAATAATCAAACAATTAGGTAACTTCTCACCTCTCTCGTGATGATCTGTCACAATTATATCAACATTTTTAGATTTCAAATATTCAGTTTCTTCGACTGCAGTAATACCACAATCTACTGTTATTATTAAATCCGGCTTATCCTTAGCTATAATTTTATCTAATGTCTCTATTGTCAGTCCATAGCCATCTTCATATCTATTAGGCATAAAGTTTGCCACATTAACGCCAATAGAATTAAAATACTTGATCAGTATAGCACTAGCAGTGATACCATCAACATCATAGTCTCCAAATATCACAATCTTGCTATTCTTAGATATATGATGCTGAATTTTCTCTACAACATCTGCCATATCTTCAAATAAATATGGATCATGTAAATCTGTCAAACTAGGTGAAAGGTAACGCTGAAGTTTATCTTGAGTATCTATGTCGCGCGTGTATAAAAGATGTACTAGATGACTATCTAAACTAAATACTTTACTCATCTTTTCTACAAACTCTTTATTAACGTTCTCATCAATAGCACATATATACTTCATCTGTAAACTTTAGCTCTCCTTTATAAATAAAATACCTTTCATTATGAAAGGCTAAAATTAATCTTTATTTTCTACTTTTACGTTCATTTTCTTTCTAGTATAAGTAATAAACACACTCCATACGAATGGAACAATATACAAAGCAACTGCAAGCACTACCACAGCCATAAACAATATATTAAGTGATACATACTTAATAGCAGTAGGTGCTAATATTACAAATAATACACCTATTAGCATTAAGGCAATACTAATAACGCTAAGTTTAAATCTAGATGCCTTCATTCCAGACTTAATTGCCTCATCATGATTATTATTTTGCAACCAACTAGTACCTCTAATCTCTTCAAAGATTGCACAATTTACATATACTATCAATACATTCAATATCACCATCAATGCAAAGTAACTTAAACCTACAGTCAAACGTAGTATTGCACCGATTGATAAGAACGTAAGAGTACCAAG
>CATLDS010000061.1 GCA_949902685.1 uncultured Christensenellaceae bacterium
ATCGCTAAGATTATGTATTACTGCATGGAATGTCTCGCTGATTGTGATGTGAGAGAGATGGAGAGTGCACTCATGGTTACGAAAGACACTAAGTATATCGAGCACCTCATGAATAATGAAGAGGTGGATCGTAAGCATAGTCATTTTTGGTATAAGAGTGCTATCGAGAATTTCACTAGAGAACAGCAGACTTCTGGTAAGAGGTATCTACCTAAGCAACTCGAGACTTTGGTACGTGGCTTAAATGTTACGAAGGATGACAGCAATGACGAGTATCTTCTAATCAACGCTGGCAATCAAGGAAATAATGATTATAATCCAATGCATGTCAATATGTGTGCTGAGTATACTAATTGCGATAAAGATAAGGCATTCCATTTAATGATGGAGAGTGACGATATTCTTCACATTTACGAATATTATTGTTCAGCTGCTACTGAGGAACAAAAAGAGGAGATATTCGAGTATGTCAAGAAGTCTAGTTATGCAAAGGTTATGTACTACATGATAGCATGGACAGACCTTGATGTAGATAGAAGTAAGGAGATGCTAGAAGCGATAGAGAAGACTGGCAATGAGAAATACATCGCTAAGGCTAGTGAAGCTCTAGCAGAAAAAGAAAGTGCATTAGGAGTGGACTAATAAAAAAAATCTAGGTTGTTGCCTAGATTTTTTTACTATCTACTAAACATTGGTGTTGTTTGTATTCTCATTCTTGTCTACGATTAGACTATCCTTTCTAGCGTGGATGCGTTTGTACCACTTCTTAATATCTTCGTATTGTTCACTTGAAATATTCATACTTGCTACATAGTATGTTGCTTCCCAACCATAACACGAAAATCCTTTACCTAATCTAACTTTTTGAGAATAATTCGCGAACTCTACATTATTCTCAATGATGTCATCCACTAGTTTTAGTAGTTCGGGTTCTTTATTAGTTAGGATACAATACTGATGAAGGAAATAAAGTTTTTCTCCAACGTATCTTTTGAAATGGCAAGTTTTCAAAGCTTGCAACTTGGTATTGGTGAACTTAGCGAACTCTTTATCAATATACATAATTTACTCCTATTCAAGCCTTATTTGAAAATTTGGTTATGGCCAATTTTGTAAGGTTATACTTAAATAGTATTGTAGTTTATCGGCTCGTATTTGTCAATATGAAAACGAAAATAAGTTAGCGTTATAAACTAACATTTCAAAATTGTTTAATTCATTTTTGTATTCTTATAACTATATGGGTCTTTTAGTTGTTTTGCATTATTGAAACTTATAGTCTCTCCCGTCAAACCATCTAGACTTTCGCCTTGAGATATTATTACTAAAACGACTATAGAGACAATGATTAATGCAGAAAATGAACAAAATGCTATGTTCTTCATATGATGTGTTTTATTTTTTGCTGAAGTGATTATGGTAGACAAGAATGAGATAAATGGTATTACACATAGGCAAGCTAAAATAGATATCAAAGAATTAGCTAGTATAAATCCAGTCAAAAATCCAACTATGATTAGTACACAAAATATAATGATACATAAAATATAATGTTTTTTGAAGAATGATAAGTTACAAAATAAGTTATACAGATAAAATAGAGCAACTAACACTGCGAACAATATTGCAGTGTGCGAAATTCTAGGGAAAGCACCCAGATATACAAACAAACTGCTTATTGCTAATCCGCTCGCAATAGCATTGGTAAATATAACTAAATGATTGTAAAATTTATATTTTTTAAATTTCAGTAGCAGTATAAAAGTCAATATGCTAATTACTAATCCGGTAATGACACCAGTATATTTTGACACTGTAAATAATTGCATAAAATGCATACTGGCAAAACACACCAGTAGCGTTAATGAAAATGTTAATAGTGAAACAAAACATTTTTTGCTTATCATATAATATAGGTTATTGTAAAATTGAGAATTTGTCAAACGAATTGAAATTTACTCAAGATTGTGTAAATGCGGAATAGTTAGTGGATGTCTAAACTTATGATTTTTTCCAATATTTATAATCATAAAAATCCTTCTTAATCACTTGCTCTTAAAACCGTTAATAAAATAAATAAACCTAAAGCAAACTTGTGGAGTTCAAATTAGGTTTAAGGTGGTTGCGGGAGTAGGATTTGAACCTACGACCTTCGGGTTATGAGCCCGACGAGCTGCCGTGCTGCTCCATCCCGCGATATTGATTGTGTCGGTGACACTCTCTATATTTACCATAATATGCATGAAATGTCAATGAGTTTCGTGAAATTTTTAGATAAAAGTTTGATTTTTCAAGATTTTAATATGTTTTTTGTTTAAAACCTTTTTAATTATGTGCAATTTTAATCCAACAATTGCGATATTTACAATATTATAATAGATTTTGGCAAAGTAAACTATTTTTTATTTGCGAGCATATTATAGATATATTTATGTGGGAGGCGATATGATAAATCGTGAATATAAATCTATAATAGTTAGTGAGATAGGTTTAAATAATTATGAAATAGAGGCAGTCAAAGAGGCGGATATATTAAAGAATGTATTACCTGAAGCTTTAGACGCTGTAAAACGTTTGAACTTAAAGCAATCAGTGAAATTGAGTATAGGAAAATTAGAATTATACATAAATCAAAACATGACATTGAGTGAATTGATGTACATTTTTGATAAAGAATATTTGTGGGAGACAGGAATGTTGGCAGAATAAAAAATCTGCCTTGTTAGGCGGATTTTTAGAATAAATCATCATCGTCGTCATCGTCGCTGTTTGCTTTAGATAAAATTTCGTTTCTTTTCTTAATATCATAGTATACTTTGTTTTCGTCGAACATTCTACGTTCTACATATGAGCCGTGAAGTTTAGTTAAATCGTACACCTTAGTGGCTTGCCATGCGTATGTCATATTAGTTTTAAGTGCTGCGTTAGGTGTGAAAGTCTTAATGATAACTTGACCTTTGTCTCTAAACGACATTAGCTCTTCTGGATAAGCAATCGGTATTGACTGAATTTGTTGACTAGATGAGGTAGACTCCTTGCCGTCTGGACCTTTAGATTTTTGTTCATTAGTTATTAAGATTGTTTTCTTACCTAGTAGTTCACTGAACTCTTTATTAGTAACTGTGTCTTCTGATGCGATGTATACTTGGATAGGGCAGTTATCTTTAATAATCTTACCCTCATCCTGACCATATATCTGGTACAACTGACTATATGACTGAACACAAAGTTCAAAGAATATACCACGGCTACGACCGACAGTCATGATAGAGCCGAATTCTGGAAACTTAGGCATATTACCGAACTCATCTAGTAGGAAGTATACATTACGTTTTAATTTACCGCCTAGACCTTGTGCTTTCTCTACTAATCGCTTATACAACTGTGTAACGAATAGGATAGCGAGAGGATAACGTGTACGTATCTCATCTGGTATTACTACGAATATAGCGGTTGGTTTCTCATCTAATGAGGTGAAATCTAATTCAGTCTTCTCAGTTAAGAAACTTATACCTGTATCACTGAACATTGCAGTTTTACTAGATACGAAACCCATATAGTTTTTAGTAGTAGTATCAGCATTGTTAAGAGCGGTAGAAGCTAAATCGTGTACTTTAGAGAACTTATCTCTGTATTCAAATAGATATTTTTTAAGTGTTGCATATGTGTCACGCCCATTGTCTGTCATGTTACATATTTTTTGTACATTATATAGATTGTATTTCGCACGATTCATGCCGAGTTGAGGATCTCTACTATCCTCTAACATCGCTAACATTACACCGTGTATTAATCTCTGCGCTGTACGTTCCCATGATGGATCTTTAGTGCTTTCGATTGGTGCTAGGGTAGTACATATATCATTAAGTGCAGTGTATGAGTCGTCAAGTAATTTATGTGAAGTTACACGCATATCGTTCTCTAATAGTTGCTTATCCACGTATGCTGTGCCATTAAATTCAAACCAAGTGGTAGTAGTGTGGTCGAAACTACGTTGCAATATTAGATTGTGTTGCTTAGGATTATCTCCTGGTGGATGAACTCTAACTTCATCTTCCAAGTGAAAACTACGATTGTATAAATCAAATGCATAGGTTAGTGGGTTCCATTGCACTGAAGCGAATGGGTCACGTAAATTCAATACTTTTACATCATAACCCTCGGATTGCAATTTGTGTGCACAGTTGTCATACAATTCGGCTTTCGGGTCAGTGATTACGAAGGATGGTTTGGCACTGGTCATACTCATCAATTGTAATGATGGTATAACGAAACGTTGAGTTTTACCTGATGAGGTAGTACCTACTATGAGAGTGTGAATTGGTTGAACGAAATTGATGTCCATGCCCATTTTCTTCTCTTCTGCTCGAACTAGGATACCATCTTTTTTACAAGTACGAATTGTTGATAAAGTATGATAATTGAAACCTTTATCTTTCTTTAATTCATCCTCGGTCACGAAATCTTTGTTATAATATTGTTGAACTTCCTTACCTCTGGCATCTTTAACTTTATCTATTGCTTTATCTTTTTTACTCTTGCCTTTACCATCGATTAAACGTAATAAATCCCAAACAAGCAATAATCCCACACCAATAAATGTGATGAACCAAGGTGCCATAGTGGATATATATTTAGGACTGAAAGTTAATCGTCCCTCACTAATGTAAGAGCCAATTATTACAGTGCCCACAAATAATAACGCTGTGACGATAATATATTTCAATGCTTTTTTCAAAAATTCCTTCATATTAAAATTCCTTTTCGCCTTCATTTTAATTAATAACAAATATTTTGTCAACTTATTTTAATTATATATAAGTAAGGGATAGTTATACAAGA
>CATLDS010000062.1 GCA_949902685.1 uncultured Christensenellaceae bacterium
ACCTGAGACCGAGGAGATTATTACCGTAATTGGACAGAATAAATTGAGTTTGAATAGGATACTGGGGGATGAGTTTCAGTCGAAGAGTATTAGTCTAACATTTCAAGCATATGCTATAGCATCAGCATCGTTTGAAGGGCTAATAGGTAGCAATACAAGTATGCCACAGCGCGCTAGTATAATAATGGATGCAATATATTCACATTTCGGTACTGATTTGGTTATATAAGATGCACTTTGAGTGCATTTTTTTATTCATAGTTTAATTATATTAGCATAGATTAAGTATGAGCAAAATTTGGATTGTTATGATTATCGCTAGTTTAGTCATGATGAGCATTTTTTCTCCGTCTGCAGTGGTAGGAACTATGATGGAAGCGAGCAAAATGGCTATCACTATGTGTATCGAGTTTATCGGTATTTATGCGGTGTGGATGGGGATAATGCAAGTGCTAGACGATTGCAAACTAAGTCATAAGTTGTCTGCAATATTAAGTAAACCAGTACAATACGTGTTTGGTAAAACAGATGCAGAGACCGAGAAGAATATCTGTCTAAATATTGCTTCTAATATCATTGGTATTGGAAGTGCTGCAACTCCTTACGGCATAAAAGCAATGCAAGGATTGGACAAGGGTGGCAAGGTTGCTACTCGTGCAATGATAATGTTAGTGGTCATCAATTCTACAGGTATACAATTATTACCGACTACAGTGATAGGTATGCGTGCTATAGCTGGAAGTATTAGTCCAAGCTGTATCTTATGGCCTACAATAGTCACTACTTTTGTGCCTACAATATTGGGTATTTTATTGGTGAGTGTATTATATAGAAGGCGGCGTCATGGCTGATTTATTTCTTCCGGTAATGATAGCATTTGTCATGATTTACGCATTAATTAAGGGTGTAGATGCCTATTCAGCATTTGTAAACGGGGCAAAAGGTGCGTTACCATTGATGGCATCACTTATGCCATTTATCATAGCAATGTTCGTGGCTGTAGAGTTATTTCGTCATTGTGGATTGAGTGGATATCTGTGTAATTTCTTGTCACCTGTATTTAGATTAATAGGCATTCCACCTGAGGTTTGTGAGTTGACGTTGATACGACCATTTAGTTCTAATGCCGCATACGTGCTTTTACGTGATATATTTGCTAAATATGGTGCGGATAGTTATATAGGTAAATGCGCTAGTGTCATCATGGGTAGCAGTGATACGATATTTTATGTTTCTAGTATTTACTTTGCTTCCACTAAGGTAAAAAAGACGCTTTTAACAATTCCAATCGCACTTATATGTAATATAGTAGGCGCAATTCTTGCTTGCTTTTGTTGTAGGTTTATTTAGAAAGAATTGACATTTTATATAACATATGCTAAAATACACACATGAAATTTGTGAAATATTTATTATTGTTCGCAATAATTATTGTTGTCGTATGTGTTGGAGCGCAATGTTTTGGACTTTTAGGATAACAATTCTTGCATTGAGCAAGAATTTTTCATCTAATCATTTGGAGGAGTATGGAGTATTGGCACGCTATCTTAGAGGCATTGATTGACACGGCTAAAGTCGTGCCTATTCTTTTGATTGTCTACTATTTGATAGAATTGATTGAGTATAAGTTTGCCAAGAAATTTCAAAACAATAAATTAATGAAAGGCAAAGCTAGTCCAGTTATAGGTTCGCTCATAGGATGTGTTCCGCAATGTGGTTTCTCTGTGGTATCTACTGACTTGTATTCAAAAAAGATGATTTCGGTCGGCGCTTTGATAGCGGTATATATCGCTACTAGTGACGAGGCTCTGCCATTAATGATATCTAATCCTACTAGCATTCCATGGTTATTCGCTCTAATCGGTGTGAAGATATTGGTGGGTATAATTGTTGGTTTCATAGCTAATGCCTTGTATAATAGGATATTTAAAGAAGTAAAGCAGACCACCTCTGTAGAAACGAAAATAGAAGAGGAGCACGATGGATGTTGTCATCACCATGTGGAGAGCAAATCATTCGATTGGGTGCATCCTATGCTACATTGTTTGAAGATTAGTGCATTCATATTGATAGTTAATATACTATTTATGTTTATTACTCATGTGTGGGTGGGAGAGGAGGCTCTAGTTAGTTTCTTGAACCAGAGTAGGTGGTTACAACCGATATTTGCAATACTTATAGGACTAATACCGAACTGCGCATCCAGTCTTGCTATTACCGAAGTTTTCTTGATGGGAGGATTGACTTTCGGCGCATTAGTAGCGGGTTTGTGCGTCAATGCGGGTTTAGGATTGATTATCTTATTTAGAAGAAATAAGAATATTAAAGAGAATATCTTTATAGTGTCAATCTTATTATTGTCGAGTTTAATTGTTGGTTACGCATTGAATTTTATATAAAATCGCAATTAATTGCGGTTTTTTTATGCAAATATTCTAATTTGGCATAAATTTTTTTATCTATCAAATACTAATCACGAGGTATTTATGGAGAAGAAAGAGTTAAATTTATTAAATAGAATTTATCAAGATGCTGGTATCGGTATGCAATCAATCGATAAAGTTATGAAAAAAATCGAGGATGATAATATCCAAAAACTTTTGGATAGGCAGTTTGACGCATATGAAAAAATAGCCGAGCGATGCGAGGTTTTTGCTATCAATGATGGTGTTGACCTAAAAGATAATGGAATGTTCAAAAAATTTAAGCAAACAGCAATGATATATCTATCGCTTTGGACAGACAAGACTCCTAGACATATTTTAGAAATGATGATTACGGGCACTGTTATGGGGATAATTGACACTATTAAATCGGAAAAAGATTTGAAACCTAAAAATCCAGAAATTAAATTATTATTAGAAGATTTTAAGAAAATGCAAGATGATTTTTACGAAAAATTAAAAAAGCAACTGGCAAAGGTTTAACTTTTGAAATAAAGGAGATTATATGGACGAGGTAGTTAGAGCATATATTGATTATATTTTCAATCTAAAAGAAATCAGCAAACCAGCAATGCCAAAAATCTCTCCTGACGCATATACTGACAATGAATACGTTAATGCGATTGTTTCGGTTATGGACGATTTTGACAAGATTGATGATATTCGACTAACCCTACAATTCTTGAAAGGAGAGACGGCCAATTCTGGCGACAAATAATGGAAGTTAATCGAGGCGATATTTATTATGCAGACCTAAGCCCAGTGGTTGGGAGCGAACAAGGTGGTGTTCGTCCTGTTTTGGTTGTGCAGAATGATGTGGGCAATAAATACAGTCCTACAGTTATCATTGCCGCGATTACTAGTCAGTTAACTAAGGCGAAACTGCCTACTCATATTGAACTTAACAAAGATTTATATAATCTACCTAAAGATAGTGTGGTATTATTAGAACAAATACGTACTTTAGATAAACGCAGACTGAAAGATAAATTGTCTAGTATAGATACGCATACCATGCAAAAAGTGGATGTTGCTATCATGATTAGCCTAGGAATAACGGCTTAAAATTATTTTTTATTTTTGTACAAAATACTTTACATTTGTTATTTTATGTGATATTATGTAGATAATTCAAATGAAAGTGAGGGAACAAATGACAGAACATGAATTGAATGAATTAAGTATATTTGCACTTAGAGAACTAGCGAGAAAGGTAGGTGTTGGTTCTCCTACCAGTAAGAAAAAAGATGCTTTAGTTCAAGGTATATTAGATATAATAGACGGCAGGGAGAAGCCTTACATTGCTAAGACTAAACAGGGTCGCCCGCCAAAGAATAATGGTTATCATTTTGCAGAGGTGGTATTAAAAGGTAAATCTGTATCTACAGAAGAGGAAGAGAGTGATAATACTTTAAGACAAGATATTGATTTTACTATGGGTGTGCCAGATACGATTAATGGATATGTTGAGATAGTAAATAATAATACTGCCAATCTATGTGTAGTGGGTGATTGTAGCGTACAGAGAGTGAATATTCCCATAGTTTTAGTATATGAATTGGGTCTTAAAGCCGGTGATTTCATTCACGCTAGATTGGAAAGCAATGGCGGAGTGGTGAATGTTGTAGAGGTATTGAACATCAATAATTGCCCACTTAAAAAGTATAATAAAGAACGTAAAACATACGATCAGTATAAACATACTTTCTCTAATGACAATCTTGAATTCCAAGAGGATGAATTTAATGAATTTAATATCAAACTAGGTGAAAGCGTCTATCTATATGGCGCGAATAATAACGATAATACCGAGGCTATTATTCGTTTGTTGAATGCTTGTATAGCAGATAAAAAGATATATGTCAATACCGCAATAGCAGATAAAAATCACATTTTGATAGAAGCAATTAAGGATGCAGAATTATTTACAGCCAAATTTACTGACGGACTTGAGGTAGCTAGAGGAGTAGTGTCCCTTGCTACTGAGAGAGCGAAACGTTTATTGGAGCGCGGAGAGAATGTCGTAGTGGCTATAGACGATGTATTGTCAGTTGCAGGTATCGATTCGCAAGATTTACCTATCACTAAGAGTTTGGTTTCACTCACTAAGGCTACTGAGGACGCAGGTGCAATCTCTGTATTCGCTATAATTTCAGCAGATAGAGGTATAAGTTTGTTTGAGAAATTAGCAGATAAGCGAGTAAAAGTAGTAGAACATAAATTATTTATTATGGATTAACCATAATAAATTTTTTTATTTAATTATAGATAATTAATAATTCATGATAATTTTG
>CATLDS010000063.1 GCA_949902685.1 uncultured Christensenellaceae bacterium
ATACTAAACGATACAAAAAAATGTTCGGTGAATATATGGTATACATTAATGAAAAGCCTATACTATTAGTTTGTGACAATACAGTTTATATAAAAAGATTACCAGAATTAGAAAATGTAATGAACAAAGCGAGTACTGGTATACCATATAAAGGTGCACGTGAACATTTTATCCTCGACATTGAGGACAATGATTTAACCGAACAAGTAATAGCAATTTTAGAGCCTATTACCCCATTGCCTAAAAAGAAAAAATCATAAATATTCAAGGAATACATGAAAAAAGACGCATCAACTACTAATATCGCACAAGAGGTGGAAGAAAGTATTAGAAAGAAATTTCACAAAGAACTTTTCACCAAGTTTTGTCGTGCTATTAACGAATATGAAATGATTAAGCCGAATGATAAGATTGCTGTATGTATATCGGGTGGTAAAGACTCAATGTTGATGGCTAAGTTGTTTCAAGAACTGAAAAAGCATAACAAATTTCCGTTTGAACTAAAATTTCTAGTAATGAACCCAGGATATAGTGCGAAAAACTTAGAACAAATTGAAAACAATGCTAAACTTTTGAACGTACCTATAATTACATTCAATACCGACATCTTTGATAATGTAGTACATATTGATAAATCCCCATGCTACATTTGTGCTAGGATGCGTAGGGGACATTTGTATAACAAAGCAAAAGAATTGGGTTGCAATAAAATCGCACTTGGTCATCATTACGATGATGTAATTGAGACAATACTCATGGGTATGCTATATGGTGCTCAAATACAGACAATGATGCCTAAACTCCACAGCACAAATTTTGAAGGTATGGAACTGATACGACCAATGTATCTAATCCGTGAAGACGATATTATACATTGGGTCAAATATAATGGACTGAAATTCTTACAATGCGCTTGCAAATTTACTGAACTTAATGCCGGTATTAGTTCTAACCAAGAACTGACCAGTAAACGAAAAAAGGTAAAACAATTAATATCAACACTCAAAAAAGAAGACCCCCAGATAGAAGGAAACATCTTCAAAAGCGTAGAAAATGTAAATCTATCAACAATCATTGAATACAAAGACGAAAATAATATTCGTCATAATTTTAAAGATAAATACTAAAATCAGCACTCTATTATAGTGAGAGTATTAGAATTTTCGCCTAAACAGCTTAGTTTAGTTGCATTTTTATTTTATGAATGATAAAATAAAACTAACATTAATATATTTAATTCATAGAAATACAATTTGAGGTTGTTATGGAAGAAAACAAAGATGTAAGTAAAATTATAGGTAAAAATCTTCTAACGCTTAGAAAGAGTAGGAAACTTACTCAACTTGAGTTGGCAGATAAATTTAATTATTCGGACAAGTCTATCTCGAAATGGGAAACAGGTGAATCCCTACCTAGTATTGAGGTATTGTATGATTTGTCTAGATTTTATAATGTCAGTTTGGACAGTTTAACCAGAGATGAACCCATCATAGCGGAAGAATTACCCAAGAAAAAAGCAAAAGACAAAATGTTCCCTAGCAAACTTATCATTACCCTACCGGCTTTTACTTCGGTATGGTTACTAGCCACAGTGCTATTCGTATGCGTACAGATTGTATTCAATCGTTCACTTGGCATGATATTCATTTGGGCTGTACCTTTATCTTGTATAGTACTAATCATATTTAATGGCATATGGGGCAAGCCTTATCTGCTCTTCTACATCCTTACCGTCTTAATCTGGTCAACGCTTGTATCAATTCACTTGCAGTTATCCAACTATGGTTTATGGATTATATACATTTTAGGTATTCCATTACAGATAGTAGTAATCTTATGGGGAGCGTTAATTAAAAAGCCTAGTAAACGTCAAATACGTAAAAGGAATGAAAATTCTAAACAAAATGAAAATTTAGAGGAAAATAAAACTCGTAATAAGCAATAAAGGTAGCAAAATGCTATCTTTTTTTTACATAAAAAGGTATAATATTAGCATAGGGGTAAATATGAAGGTCATATTTGTAGTTGATTGCATATCAAATATTAATAATAAAATCAATTTAATAAAATCACATTTTGGCAATGATATTAACTTTATAGTGAAGTCACATTTTGCTACACTATTTAAGTCTTTTGGTTATGAAATCAATGCTACTTATTCACACAATCTCGCAAAAACTATTCACACCCTACTATTAAAAACTAATGTAGACGATATCTTAGTATACTACTCAAGTGCTAATATAGATGAGAAGTTATTGCAGAAATTCATTTCAGCCATATCCAATGGTGAAAAAATTGTGAATGTTATACCTAATTACAACTCATTTGAACGTATGAACAATGGCGCATATAATATTTATGTTTGTTCAATTTTTAAGGCTAAAGATAGCATGGCTAGTCCTAAACTGCAATTCTTGCCTGCTCTATTCGTTAACGAGTTAATGGCGACGCATTTTGCTAATAAGTTATTTGAAATAGACCCAAAACACGTGAAGAATATCTACGTGGAAGATAAAGAAGTTAGCAATAGCCTCAAGGTAAAAACGAAATTTAATAAATTCCAGTTAATTCCTATAATAGTTGCTCTTGTTATTACTATGGGTTTGCTTCTAACTATTGCTTTCACCAGAATTAATTATATAATGATACTTCTATATGTAGTAATGTATATATTGGATATAATGATGTCTCTACTATACCAATGTAAACTACATTTTGACGATAGATTTTTAAAGTAAATGCTCGTGTGAGCATTTTTTAATACAAAAAAAATGACTGCTTTTATCAGTCATTTTTATAATTAAATCTTAGCTTCAACAGTAGCTACTTTTCTACCTCTACCATCACGTTTGAAACGTACAATACCGTCAATTAGAGCGAAAAGTGTATAATCTTTACCACAGCCAACATTAGTAGATGGATAAATCTTAGTGCCACGCTGACGTACTATGATAGAGCCAGCATGAACGAACTGACCATCGCCAGCCTTCACACCTAAACGTTTAGATTCACTATCTCTACCATTCTTGGTGCTACCGCCACCTTTCTTATGGGCAAATAATTGAAAATTAATCATTGTGTATCTCCTTTATCTTAATAAATTTCTTAAAACTATCTCGAGCATCTATAAGTCCCAAATACGTGGTCTGCATCAATATCTGTGCTTCTCGCGATTTATCTTTATCTAAATCTTTTGGAATACTTACACTAAAATGTGGAATTTTCTCATCAATGATTGTACGAGGTTTAATGTTTATTACTCGCTCTAGCCCATTAACAAGGTTTTGCGTAAGAGTAGAAACAACTGCACATACAATATCATGACCAAACTCCGCATATCCAGAGTGTCCAGTAGCCTCGATAGTTATAATATTTTGATTAATCTTAACGATTGTAACATTAATCATATTAGCCTATACTAACGACAGTAATCTTAGTGTAAGGCTGTCTATGACCTTGTTTCTTACGCTCGTTCTTCTTAGCCTTATACTTGTAGACTACGATTTTCTTATCTTGAACGTGAGATACAACTTTTGCCTTTACGACTACATCTTTAATAACAGGACTACCGGTCTTAACCTTCTCGCCATCAACAGTCATAAGTACTGGGAAAGATACTTCTTCACCAACTTCAGCACTAAGTCTATCAACTGTGATAGTCGCACCAGCTTCAACCTTGTATTGTTTACCTGAAATATTTGCGATTGCGTACATACTAGTTAACCTCCTATAAAGACTCACTCTTAAGGGACGGCGTCACAAGTCTTCTTCTGTTAGATTGTGAAGATTTCACAATCATACACTTAAGTTCGCTTGTTCATATCCCTTTCAAAAGCTAGTTTCGATAGGGACCCCGACTTAAAAAACCCTTTTCAATGTGGTACTACTGAGTAATTATAACAAAGTGTGAAATTTTTGTCAACAGGTTTTATCAAATTCACCATGAAACTCTTGTCAATTATAAAAGTTCTATTTTTGCTTCTTTGCATTCTTTAAGTGTAGTCTCGTCCCAGTATGATGCCTGAACCTCACCGATGTGTGCACGACCTAATAGTAGCATACACAATCTACTCTGTCCAATACCTCCACCTATTGAAAGTGGCAGTTCTTGCCCTAGTATCTGCTTGTGATACTCATATTCTAGTCTAGATTCACACTTAGAAAGTATCAATTGTCTAATTAGTGATTTCTTGTCAACTCTAATACCCATACTAGATATCTCAATTGGTCTATCTAACACTTCATGAAAGAATAATAAATCACCATCTAGACCCCAATCGTCATAATCTGGTGCACGCAGGTCGTGAGGCTTACCATCTGTAAGTTCACCACCAATCTGCATAATAAATACTGTCTTGTATTCTTTTGTTATCAAATATTCTCTTTCTTTAGGTGTCTTATCTGGGTACATCTTTAATAGGTCTTGACTAGTAATAAAATGCACGTCAGGTGAAATTTCTACCGCTTTAACACCTGATTTTTCTACATATTTACTAGTCTCTACTATAGCCTCCACTATCTTGCTAACAGTTGATTTGAGATATTCTAGTGTTCTATCTTCTTTCGTAATTACCTTTTCCCAATCCCATTGATCGACATAGATAGAATGCAACT
>CATLDS010000064.1 GCA_949902685.1 uncultured Christensenellaceae bacterium
TCGTAAAACATATGGATAACGATTATCATGAATAGTAATCATCTCTATGCCATTATTTTTAAACTCATCTATTTTCTTATCTAATGCTACATCACTTAACATGTTAGATATTTTATTAATTTCTGTATCTGTCAATATCTCGTGAGTTTTAGGATTAGATAAAAAAGTCTTCTTGATATCTTTATGTTTCTCAAAAATATCAAGAATTTTGACTTTCTTTTGATAAGTCAAAAAGTTAAATAAATCTAACCAAATAATATTTTTATCATCTATTGTCATGCTACACCGTATATTTTTTATCCAACGTACGATACTGGATTGCTTCCATTAAATGTGCTTTTTCAATACTTTCTTTACCATCTAGGTCTGCTATTGTACGTGCAACTTTCAATATTCTGTTGTAAGCACGTGCAGACAAATTGAATTTTTTGAAAGCGGTCTCTAATAAATCTGTACAAGCCTTATCTAACTTACAATACTCCTTGAAATCCTTCTCGCTCATCTTGGCATTAGAATAAACCTTGCTTTCCTTAAATCTATCTAATTGGATAGCACGAGCCTTATTTACTCGCTCTTTAATTCTCTCGCTAGGCTCTTCCAATTCATACTGAGTAAGTTCTTCATAATTAATAGCATCTACCTCTATATGTAAATCTATCCTATCCATTAATGGTCCACTAATCTTAGATAGATACTTATGAATAGATGCAGGTGAGCACTTACACTGATTGGTAGTGCTACCATAATAACCACATGGACATGGGTTCATACTAGCAACCAATAAGAAACTAGCTGGATACTGTACTGTAAGTGCATTACGTGCTACGGTGATATATCCATCCTCCATTGGCTGACGAAGTGTTTCAATTGTATTCCTAGCATACTCTGGCATTTCATCTAAGAACAGAACGCCATTATGTGCTAGGCTAATCTCTCCCGGTTTGGCTTTCATGCCACCGCCAGTTAGTGCTATCAGTGTCGCTGTATGATGTGGACTACGGAATGGTCTCTCTATCACTATGCCTTGTTTCGCATCCAATACTCCAGCTACACTATGTATCTTAGTCACTTCTAGACTCTCATCAAATGTCAAATCTGGAAGAATGGACGGAAAACACTTAGCGAGCATAGTTTTACCCGCTCCCGGTGGGCCTATTAGAATTATATTATGTCCGCCAGCTGCAGCTATCTCCATAGCACGCTTAGCACTTATCTGTCCTTTAACATATTTGAAGTCATGTTTAAAACTATGATTTTTCAATGCACTTTCAAATGTCTTATTATTATTTGGTTCTACATTGATTTCACCTTTGAAGAAAGAAACAACCTGTTTCAAACTTTCCATAGGATAGACCTCTATCTCATCTATGAATGAAGCCTCCATTGCATTTGCTTTAGGAATAATGAATTTATTGTATCCCATCTGCTTAGCACTAATAAGCATAGGTAGTATTCCATTTAATTTCCTAATCTCACCATCAAGACTCAATTCGCCTAATATAACATAATCTTTAATAGACTTGTTGCTAACTATATCCTGAGCAACCAAGATACCTAGAGCAATAGGTAAATCATACATACTACCCTCTTTCTTAGTATCTGCTGGTGCGAGATTGATGATAACTTTATTGATAGGATAATTAAATGTGCTGTTCTTAATGGCAGCCTTCACTCGAGATTTACTCTCCTTGATAGCAGTATCTGCAAGACCTACCACATCATAACTAGGCAGACCAGCATTGATATCTAACTCTATCTCTACAGGATAACCATTAATTCCACTGAGTCCAAATGATAATATTTTCGCTAACATAACACCTTCTTTTTTGAATTCTAACATATTTTGGAAAAAATTGTCAATAGTTTTATCAAACATTTGTTCGATAAATTATATTGCAAGAAAAAAAGGACAATAAATGTCCTCTTGTAAATCGAAAATTCTATCTAATCTCTTTAACTTTAGCAGCCTTACCAGAGAGATTACGAATGTAATAGATCTTAGCACGGCGAACTTTACCTTTACGTACAACGATAACCTTGTCAATTCTTGGGCTGTGTATAGGGAATGTTCTCTCTACACCGATACCGAATGACACACGTCTAACTGTAAAGTTCTCGCGAATACCTTTACCTTTCTTTGCAATTACTACGCCTTCATAAGCCTGAATACGCTCTTTATCACCCTCTTTGACTTTAACCATAACACGTACGGTGTCCCCAATATTGAATGGAGTGATGTCGGCTCTTAATTGCTCTTTCTCGATTTGGTCGATAATATTCATATTTTACCTCCTAAATTAGATGTTCTTGCATTTGGGAATGTAGCGGACCATCGACAACTTAGTTATTATATCACATGAAAAAAAGATTTGCAAGAGTTTTTATTAAAATTATTAATATTTAAACAGAAATATTGTTCTCTTTTACCTTTTCGACTTCTACTTTAATATCATCTCTTGTGGTTTTCAAGAAGGATTATAATTAATCCTCGTCTATTGTACCACCCGTTGCAAAAATCATATTCTTAAGTTCAATTTGTTGATGGCATAATTCAGCAAAATCGGGTCTACCCAGTTCTCTTAATCTAGCGCAAACTCTTTCTTCATCTGTAAAGTAATCAATACCTAGTATGAGTATGCTATCTACATCATTTGATTTAAGTATCATATCTTCAAATGCATCAAAATCACATGGTAAATCAAAAGACAAGAACTTGAGACAATATTTAGCATTACGTGATTTAAGTACCTCATCTGCTATCGTAGCAATATCTTTCTTAGAAAAACAGTCCTCAAAGAAATACAACATATCAAAGTATAAATCTATATCATTAAGTTTTTTAAATTTCGGCATAGCAACTTTAGAAATATATTTCTCTGCATCCTTTTTATCGCCTTCATATTTTAACTCAAATATCTTAAAATAAATATCCTTTAATTCTTTATCATTTGTTAATTTATCAAATAATTCTTCACATTTCATATTTTCCTCCTATATTAAAATGCGTTTTGTATATGTCTAATCTCTGGATTGCTAATATCCCCCAATATCGCAATAACATCATATCTACATGGAGTTTCTAATAACCGTTTTGATTTAAGATACATGGTGGCGGTCTGCATTATCTTTAGTTGTTTTCTTTCATCTACGGCTTCCATTGGGTCACCGAAAGCGCGAGACATACGCGTTTTCACCTCAACAAAGACTATATAATCTTTGTCTTTCGCAATAATGTCAATCTCTCCCAGAGTATTTGTGTAATTGGTTACTAATATCAAATAACCTTTTTTCTTCAGGTAATTAACAGCAATTATTTCGCCCGCCTTGCCATATGTATTCTTTTGCATTCTTCCTCACCGATAATTTTTTTCAAAAAACTTAATCTATGTATTGGTGTGATACCATGTTTCATGATAGCCTCTAGATGTTTCTTTGTACCATAACCTACATTATTCTCAAAGTCATACTCTGGATACGACTTAGCATAGTCAGTCATTAGTCTATCTCGATAAACCTTAGCAATAATTGAAGCACAAGCTATCGCATAACTCGTGGCATCTCCTTTAACAATAGATTTTTCTCTATCACACACGTTAAGTTTAACTGCGTCAATTAACAGTAAGTCTGGTTTCACTATTAATTTATTATAACTCTCTTTCATTGAAGAAATAGTCGCTTGCAATATATTAATATCATCAATTTGCTCTTGGTCTCTACTTGATATTGATATAGCAATGGCTTCATTCATGATTTCATCGTAAAGGCGCTCACGATTTTTCTTGCTTACATGCTTACTATCGAACACCCCATCTATCATAGTATCATATGGCATTATAACACACGCAGTAACTACAGGTCCAGCAAGAGGACCACGTCCCACTTCATCTATACCTGCAATATATTTTACATCATTTGATAGAAATTGTCTATCATATTCAAAAATCTTTAGTGTGTCTATCATAACTTCTCCAAACAGATTTTTCCAAGTTTTCCAGAACGGAAATCGTTAAGTATAATCATAGCAGTGCGCTCAATGTCTATTTCACCACCTTTAATAACACAACCGCGTTTTTTACCTATACGTTCAACCAACTCTATATCGTGTGTATAATCTGTAATATCTACACCATATTTATTAACTATTATATTACTATCTAGCGTCATTAATCTATTTATCAATCTAGAAGATACATCTGCTAAATTCAAAACCTCATCCTTAACTGAGCCTACAAAAGCGAGATTATATGCCTTGTCTTCATCATCGAAGTTAGGCAACAATACCCCCGGAGTATCCATTACTTCTATAGTCGCTTCTACTTTAATCCATTGTTTAGAGCGTGTAACTCCTGCACGATTACCAGTCACAGCTCTACCCTTACCACATAGATTATTAACTATTGTAGACTTGCCAGAGTTAGGCACACCTATTACCATAGCACGTGTGACAAAATTTACACCTCGTTCACGATTTCTATTAATTCTATCTGCAAACACTTTTTTTATTGCATTTATTATAATTTTAGCACTACCGCTAATTGTAGCATTTAATGCTATACATTCATGTCCTTTAGAATTAAAATGTGATTTAAATCTATCTATGTCAGC
>CATLDS010000065.1 GCA_949902685.1 uncultured Christensenellaceae bacterium
GAGAGTAGGCCATGGCGGCATCCACGGCTTCCTTTAGCTGGTGGGGAGAGGTGATTTTTTTTACGCCTTTGCTGCCGGAGGAATCCACCGGCTTGACCATAACGGGGAAGGTAAATTCATTGATTTGATTACAAAAGTGAAATTTGATGTTGCACAAGACCAAGATTATCTTAACGCGATATGTAAAGGTAAAGTGAAGTATATCAGTGGACTTTGGGACAAAATGCCGTTTGAGGATGAAAGAATTAAAGAAGAAGATGTTAAGATATTCCACTACAATTTAGATTTAAAGCCTTGGCAGAAAGACAATGTACCATTTGAAGAACATTTCTGGCATTATGCCAAAACTTCTGGATATTATGAGAATATCTTGGAGATTAAGAAGAGTTGGACACCTGAGCGCATTGAGAAAGCAAAGGAGCAAACTATAAAGTTAGTACAGACTGCAGACGAGCAAGCAAATGATGTAGTAGAGAATGCTATTATATTGAAAATTATTGATTCAGTTTGGGATGAGAAAGAGTCTCCACTGGTAAAAAAGAATGTAGAGACTAAAGAAGTAGAAGAAGAATTTGACATCATTGATGCTATAATGCCAGTAAAAAAACAAAGAGGTTAATTTTAATTGGAAGTAAGAGAAAAAGCTCAAGATAGATTACGAGTGCTAGAGAAAATTAAAGATTTAGAATTTCGTGGACGTTTCGATGTTGATGTGGAGGAAGACCCACCTACATATGAACTATTTCCTAAGAAAATAGATTATAAGCGTAAAAAGTTATCTAGCAAGATAAAGAGATATTTTGTGTATAAAGCTATGACTAAAGTAGTAGAGAATATGCAAAAGCAAGGCTTCTTCCAGATTAAAGAGATACGTGGGATAGAGAACTTACGTGCGGTGAAAACAGGCGCAATTCTCACTTGTAATCACTTCAGTCCTGCAGATAGTTTTGCTATGCAGATAGCATTTAATACCGCTAAAATTAGAGGCAAGCGTATGTATCGTGTGATTAGGGAGGGTAACTATACTAATCCACCTAAGGGCTTTGAAGCAGTGATGAAATATTGTGACACCTTACCTCTAAGTCAAAACGCTCAAACTATGAAAAAATTCTTAAAATGCACTAATGAACTTATACAGGAAGGAAACTTTGTACTTATCTATCCAGAGGGAAGTATGTGGTGGAATTATCGCAAACCAAAGCCTCTTAAGAATGGAGCATATAGGTTCGCTACAAAAAACAATGTTCCTGTAATTCCGTTCTTTATTACTATGGAGGACAGTGAGGTTATAGCTCCTGATGGCTTCCCAGTACAAGCATTCACTATTCATATAGCAGAGCCTATTTATCCAGACCCAAATCTAACATTAAGAGAAAATATTGAGATTATGAAGCAAAAGAATTTCGATATTTGGAAAGATATTTATGAGAATTTTTATGACAAAAAATTAGTCTATAATACCAAAGTGAATGAAAATACTGAAGAATTAGTTAAAATTTACGCTGATAACAGTTTAAATAACTAAAAAAGCAACATAATACATTAGAGGATGTATGAAAAAATTAATTATAGGGTCGATAATTTTTAGTATGATTGCTAATCCGCTAATGATTATTCCATCAATTCTAATGTATGTGTTTTGGAACACCAATGCAATTTTCTTGGTTATAACTGCAGTGTATGCTCTCACATCTATAGCAGTAGGAATATATGCTTTGAAAAAATTTAAGAAAGTTAATCATAAGTATGAACTTAAATCTACAGCAGTAATTACATTGATATTCAATAATCCACTTGCTGGATTTCTAATGCTTATTATGAAAAATTTTTAGTTGAGATAAATAACAAACGACCGACATGGTCGTTTGTTATTTTTATAAATGTAACATATCAGTATGAACGTACCTTTTTGTATTTTTGAAATGTTAATTTTAAGTATAGTAATTTGTATTTTCCAAATCAGTCTGTAAATTTTGACGGCTAAACTAGTATCGCGTTTCTAGTAATTTTTAGCAAAAGTTAGAAGGCATTAGAAATTTCAAATTTTATAATAAAAGAGAAGGAGGACAATAAAAGTATTTTAGTCGAAAATTTTATAGGAGGATTAAATGGAAAGTGAATTTTTATTAAACTTGAAAGAGATTTCACTTCAAGTAATAATAATCTCAATGATTGTATTTGGTTTGACTATGTTGATAAAATGGCCAATAAAAAAAGCTACCGCCAAATTAGATGAAAACAAAAGGAAAGCAGTTAACACTATTATTGTCTTTATCCCAATTCTTTTATCTTTTATATTAAATATTTTGTATTTTGGATTAATGCAAAATAATTGGTTCGGGTTGCAGGTGTTCGAGTCTGCAGGTAGTTCGTACATTCTTGCGGTTGCAATATATGCTATATACTCGAGATTTGTAATAATAATTAAGGGTATCAAAGGTAAAACAGATTCAAATGAAGATTTTAGCAAACAAACTGTAGCTTTTATTAAAAACAATATGAAAACATTGTCTCAAACTTTGAAAGTAGATGAAGATAAGTTAAGTCAAGTGGTTTCTAAAATAGAAAGTTTATTGGCAATCAAACAAGAAATTATCAATAATGCGTTGTTGCAAGACATATCTGCTACTGAAAAGTTAGATGATGAACTAAAACAATTGAGAAGTGAAGAATTGCTTTTAAAGCAGTCGATAGAAAATGCCAATGAAGAATTTGTAGCGTATCAAAATTCATTAAAGAAAAAAGGAGTATAAAATGGAAGATATTATTTTTGAAGATAGAGTGAGTTCTACACCAAACAGAAAAATTTTAAAGATAGTTAGTCAAAGCGCGGACACTATTATAGCCGACATTGAAAATGCAGACACCCCAGAGAAAGTGGGTACACCACTCAATGCTGAACTGTTAAATAAGTTCAAGAGAACTGTAGTGGATAGTGAAAAGAATTCTAAAGATGCACTTTTGCAAGCAAGTGAAGCTCTAACCACAGCAGAAGCAGCCAAAAGATTAGCAGAAAGAGAAGGAACTAGAGTTACAGTTGGAGGTGAATTTGTAGAAACATTTAATGCGGACACAAAGGCAGATAAAACGGAGATGCCTATTGGCTTACCGATCGGTTCAATTATATGTGGAGCAATTCCATTAAACGATGCCAGTATTCACCTACTTGATGGGTCAACGATATCACAAACGGGTATTTATGAATATTTTGCTAACTACTTAAAATCGATACGTCAAACTAATCCTGATATTTGTTGCACACAGGCAGAATTTGATAACAATGTTTCGATAACGGGGAATTGTGGTAAATTTGTCATTGATGATTTGATGGGCACTATTCGCTTACCTAAGATAACTAAATTTATTCAAGGCTTATCAAATATTAGTGAGATAGGAAAAATCGAAAAGGCAGGGCTTCCAAATTTATGGGGAAACTGTAAGGAAGTAATTTTTAGAGATAGTAATTTTTCAACTGATGGAGTATTTAAAAATTCTATTTATAATGGTCAATATTGGGACAGCAACATGGGGCAGGCATATCAAGGTAATAGGTATACTTTAGATTTTAATGCAAATGCATATAATCCTATTTATGGCAATTCTAACTCAGTACAACCACCTGCTGTGCATTATCCATATTATATAGTGCTGGCCAATTCAATTAAAACAGATATAGAGGTAGATATTGATAAAGTCGCTACCGATATAAGCTTGATTAATAATGAAATAAATAATTTTAGATCTAAGCACACAAATTGGCAATCAGTATCGGTATTAAATTCTGCTAGTTCTATAGGTACTCATACTATAGATATGTCGTCTATTATACCTAATTGGGATGCTGATGGAATTTATGAAATTATTCTAGTTGTTGAAGCGTATACTCCAAATACTGCATATATGTCAACATATACGGATTTATATGAAAATTCTTATGCAGACCAACGATTTTCGGCAAATGGTAGACAAGGAGGTGGTATATACAATATTCCATTAAAGAGATACTTACATTGGAGAATAACTGAAAGTAATTTAACTACTTTATTTATGTATATTCCATTGGTTAGGAGGATAGGATAATGTATAAATATTTGATAAATAATGAGATAATAGGAGTATCGAACGTTAAAGTTGTATTCGATAATCCCAATGTTGTAGAAGCAGAAATATTAGGTAATGAATTTAATAGCATAATAAGCAAGAAAGAAAAATTAAACAAAGAAAAACAAGAGATACAAGATTGGTTTGATGGTTTTTATGCTCAACATGAACAAAAATATAGAAGATTAATAGCGTTGGGAAAATCGTGTGATGATGGAACTAATGCAAATGATAAATTAACTCAACTTTACGAAGAAGCTGAATTAAAGAGAAAAAAATTTCAAGATTTAGAACTTGCTCTCAAAAATTAAGATTAATAAAAAAAATCCACTAACGAAGATAGTGGATTTTTTTTATTAAGGATTCTTGTATGCGATAAATCTATTTAGGTTACTAGTATCATTATACGCGTAGTTTTCTTCAATTTCTACATAGTTCTCATTATTCGACAAATAAAGACATTTCTGCTTTCCCCATGCGTCATATATGTAC
>CATLDS010000066.1 GCA_949902685.1 uncultured Christensenellaceae bacterium
GAATAATAAATCACCATCTAGACCCCAATCGTCATAATCTGGTGCACGCAGGTCGTGAGGCTTACCATCTGTAAGTTCACCACCAATCTGCATAATAAATACTGTCTTGTATTCTTTTGTTATCAAGTATTCTCTTTCTTTAGGCGTCTTATCTGGGTACATCTTTAATAAGTCTTGACTAGTGATAAAATGTACGTCAGGCGAAATTTCCACCGCTTTAACACCTGCTTTTTCTACACATTTACTAGTCTCTACTATAGCCTCCACTATCCTGCTAACAGTTGATTTGAGATATTCTAGTGTTCTATCTTCTTTCGTAATCACCTTTTCCCAATCCCATTGATCGACATAGATAGAATGCAACTCATCCATGTCATCATCTCTTCTAATTGCTGTCATGTCAGTGTATAAACCTGTATGTACTGGAAATTGGTATTTTTTTAATGCAAATCTTTTCCACTTGGCTAGAGACTGAACAATCTCTAACTGCTTACCATCTTTTTTGATATCGAATGATACTTTTCTCTCCACTCCGCTTAAATCATCTTGCAAACCGCTCTCTTGAGTCACCAGTAATGGTGCAGATACTCTAGTGAGTGTTAATTTTTTAGATAATATTTGTTCAAACTTATCTTTTATCAGCTTAATGAATTTCTGCTTCTGCATTAATGTAAGTGGCAAGTATCTATCTTTAACTATTTTCATAATTTCCTCCTTATTAATTTTTTATCTATAATTTCGTTATAACTAGCGACTCTTTTCCACCTTTACCTATTGTGAAATTTTGGAAAATGTATCTAATAATTCTTCCTCATATGAAATTTTTTGTTCGCTTATAAATTGTTCTTTTTCTTCTTCTGTATGAAACGTATCTTTCATCTCTTTAGGATCATAATCAATTATTGATTCCTTAAATCCAAACGTGTCCACCATATATGATTGAAATTCAGCATCCATCATAATTGGATATCTTAATGAGTATCTAATGCCTTCCTCATATGCCTTGATCAACTCTTCTAGCGGAATATCTTGAATAGTTTTACCAAAACGACCTAACTGTGCAGATATTAAACGTGCAACAGTCCAATCTTTATGTCCTTTTACAAACGACATACTTCCACATAGCCAAATGTAATCAACAAACTTATCTCTAATAAATTGTCTATATTTTGCAGTGTCTTTTTTAAGAGGCGCGTCGGTTAAATATTTAATTAGTGTTAAAAGTGTAACACTTTCTTTGAAGTGTGACAGAACTGGAATTGCTCTAACTGCTAATCTTCGTACTGTACCACACATCTTAGTTGCCTCATCTCTATCTTGTATCTCTTTTTCTACATCCAAGAATTTCTTTACTTTAGTGATAACATCTCCATAATAAACATGTTGATCTATATGTTTATCTTCAAATGTAAATTGATATTGTTTCTTTTTTAATTCTGTTGCAGATCTTCCTTGCCTTATAGCATCCTCACCTTCAAAAATTATCTGCCATATCTCTTTTATATATTGTTTTGCTTTTTCTATAAATGTTTTCATAATTTTTCTCCTTAATAATTTAATGTAATTTTGAATTTTTACGGAGAACAAAATTTACTTAAAACTCCTCCTTACTAAATTATTTTCATATTCGCCCGCTACGGCATTGATTTTCTTAACCATAAATTCCTCCTTAATTAATAATGCAATAACAAAAAGGCACACTATCACGGTGTGCCTTCACTAAAAAAGCACTCCCTTGAGTCTCAAGAGAGTGCTTTAAATCGACATATGTCTATCTATTCACAACAACAAACATGAAACCCATATTAAATGCGTTAAGATGATTATTGTTGTTATTATTAATAAATCTAAACATAATATCTCCTTTCTAGATTTAGCAATATTATATTCTACAATCCCATATTTGTCAATATTAAATTTTAAAATTTATTGCATTTTTACATAAATTTTATATCAATTAACTTAGTATTTAGTGGATAATGCGTAGCGAATTGTATAATCATGTCCTCATCAACATATGTTGGTTTGTTCATATTTAAGTAAAATATTGTGTAATGTGACTTCTTGATTTGCTTAAGTAATGCGTACAGATTTTCATCCCCATTAGCCTTGATCAACACCACTCTTTCAAATCTTTTAATCTTACTAGACTTAAATAAGGTAAATGTAGGTGTTTTATTATTAACTGGAGTTAAGAAGAATACAAACATTAATAAATAAAACCAGTTCACAACATTAAACATTGAGATAATAAATAGTGTCAAGAATAACAAACTAAGTACTACTTTAATACTAATTGAGACCCATTTATATATCTTGTTACTCTTAATAATGCTTCGTAAAATTTTGCCACCGTCTAACGGATAAATCGGTAGCATATTAAATCCAGCTAACACAATATTTGATAGACAGAATAAATTTAGATAATCATATGAGATAGGGACTAACCAATACATAGCCATACATAGTACAGACAGAAGTATATTGCACATAGGCCCCGCGATATTGATAGCGAACGCATCTCTATCATCTATACCCTCATCTAGTTCTATCTCAAAACCAAACATATCAATCCTAAATGTTTTAAGTTTGTATCCCCTTTTCGTCGCAACGAATAGGTGCGCTAATTCGTGCAAAAGTAGAGCCATTAGATAATTAAATAACAGTAAAAAGTTGTTGAATACAATACACACAAGAATTAATAACAAAATGCTTGGACGAATTTTCAACTTTTTCATATATTAAGATATTTTTATTCGTGCAGATTTAGACTAATAATCTAACTCAATATCAAGCAAACGCATTTATGGCAAAGTACGCATTAATTTCATACGATCTCCAAGACATGAAATATTAATAGTATACTTGTCCTTTTCAAGTCCTATTTCAATCTCAATATCATCAAAGTTAACCTCAAAATAATTGCTAATTAGATAAAAAAAGTCTGATTTTATCACACTTATTAAGTATTTTGGATTACTTTCTTTATCTTTTTGAATGATTGTATTCAGTCTTTTCTTTAAATCCATGATTACTCCTAAACACTTTTTCGTAACAATTTTTTAATAGAACCAAACAATCCTCGATATTTGTATGTACAGTCAAATAATTTCTTTTCCCCTGTAATTATATTGTTAGTTAGAATATCAAACGCCCGATTGAGTGCAATTTTGTGATTTTTAATCTTTTCGCTAGTGTTGGTAATCACATTGTCATCCTCTGGTATCACGCCCCCAAACTCTATTCCTAATGACTTACCTATATCATAAACATCGAACATAACCTTGTCTTTAATAAGGTCTCCCCTAGCACGATTAATAACGAAACGCTTACTCATTATATCGTAACTTGATAATATAGTAATAACTTTATCAGCATCTCTTATGCTAGACAGATGTGGAGTGGTAACAACTATAGCCTCATCTGCACAGCTTACAGCACGCTTAAATCCAGCATCTATCCCTGCCGGGCAATCTATAAGGACATAATCAAACATTCTACCCAGTTCTGCGACAACACTTTTAATCTGTGCAAGTGTAATGGTGAGATTTCTATTTAATCCTCCACTAGATAACAAATAAAGCAAAGGATAGCAATCATCCTGTATCAACGCCTCCTTTAATCTACATCTATTCTCTATCACGTCTAGCATACTGTATACAACTCTATCTTCCATATTCATAACAACATCTAAATTATTTAATCCTATATCCATATCCAGCAGACAAACCCTGTAATTTTTGCTTGCTAGATGCATACCGAGATTGGCTGTTACCGTAGTTTTACCCACTCCTCCTTTACCCGAAGTTAATACAATTACCCTTGACATATTAGCCTCCTTATGACAAGTTATCACAAGAACATAAAAAAACGAAGATAAATTAATTACAAATTTTATCTTCGTCAAAACTCGATATAATATTACAAGTTAATTTTAATATATTCTCTCTCACTTGAAATGAGTTTACCCGCACCTAAAATAACACAATCAACTGGAGACTCTGGTATGATAACTGGTATATCCAATGCTTTTTTGGCATATTCGTACAACCCCGGTATCTCACTCGCTCCACCTACGAACATAATTCCATTATTATAGATTTCGCTCAACACATCTTTATCAAGTTTAGATAGGATGTCTTTTATTAATTTAAATATTTCATCGTATACATTACTTATAGCCACACGAACTTCATTAGCAGATATTTCATACTTAACTAATTTGTTAGAATCGTCCAACCCAGTATATTCTGTCTTATACGTGTCTCTATCATACAAGGAAGCGACTTCGTTTTTAATAGTTTCACATACTGTATCTGTCAATTTCAAATTATGGTTGTCGGCAATGAATGTTTCGATACTCTTATCCATGTCGTGTCCACCAATAAAATACATTCTACCGAAATCAAAACTATATTCATTAAGTACAGATATGTCTGTAATGTATTTGCCGATATCTACTACCATGATGTGTGAATGTGAATCTAATTCTAAATTAGCGTGTGCACAAACACTGTTTTGAACAAATGTGACTTTATTAATACCTGACTCCTGCAACACTTTTTTCAACGAAAGTAATTGTTC
>CATLDS010000067.1 GCA_949902685.1 uncultured Christensenellaceae bacterium
TCACGGAACTTTTGTCTCTGGCATTGCGTGTGGGAACGGTATTTTTAGCCCACTTAACAAAGGATTTGCACCACTTGCCAATATTATATCTATAAAGGCCTTAAGTGAAAAAGGTGATAGTAATAGCAATGTGATACTGGACGCTATGCAATGGGTGTATGAAAATCATAAAGCATACAATATAAGTGTGGTCTGTCTAAGTCTAGGAGCGGATGTATTGAACGATTCCGACCCCCTATCTAATGGTGCGGAAGCACTATGGAAGCGCGGTATCGTTGTAGTCGCAGCCGCAGGAAATAGTGGACCAGATAAAAAATCTATCAAATCACCGGGAAACAATCCTAATATAATTACCGTAGGTGCACTCGATACAGAGAGTATGAGTATTGCAGATTTTAGTAGTCGTGGGCCTACTATCTATGGACACAAACCAGATTTAGTCGCCCCTGCAGTAAATATAACCTCATGCAATAATAAAAAACTACCCTATACTGAGATGAGTGGTACTAGTGTAGCCACACCTATCGTTGCTGGTATTTGTGCTATAATAAAATCAAAATGGCCTAAAATGACTAATAATGAAATCAAAAAATTTTTACTCTCTCACTGTACAAAAATAACAGGCGATATAGATATAGAAGGTGCTGGATATATTAATTTTTAATTTTTCTTTCATATTCAATAAAAATATGTTAGAATATAAATATGATTGAACTAAAAAATCTATCAATTAAGTATATTAAGGACTATTACTCTCTATATAATATCAATTATACTATTGACAAAAATACTCTAATTCTAGGCGACAAAGATGATGGAGCATTTGCCCTATTTCGTATCCTTAGTAAAATCGACACACATTACACTGGTGATGTTATAATTGATGAAAATAATCTAAAGATAATAAAAGATAAAAACCTAGAAATAACATATGTAACAGAAATTCCATATCTATTCGAGCATAGAAGTATATTTTATAATCTATATTATCCACTAAAAATTAGAAAAATTAATAAAAGCAATGCAAAAACATACATAGATGATGTATTAAATAGATATAATTTGAAAAATTTTCCTGAAAAAATATCTAAAATGAATTTATCTCAAAAGAAGATAATCACCCTACTTCGCTCACTTGTTCGACCATGCAAATATGTATTAATTGAAAATTTATTTACTGAATTAGATGCTGATTATTACAATTTAGCAATTAATATACTAAAAGAAATTGAACTTCGCTCTATCATCGTAGCAAGCGAAGTAGATATAAAACTTATAAAAAACTATAACAACTATACTTCACTCTATCTAGATAATGGCAGTATAAAAAAAGAATAGTTCACACTATTCTTTTTCTTCTGCTTTGGTTAAAAAAACTAATTTATTTTCTTTACAATCAACGAGTACTTTATCTCCTGATTTAATCTCCCCTCTAAGTATTTTATCCGCTAGTTCATCTTCTATCTTATTCGTGATGAGTCGTCTAAGTGGACGTGCACCGAAGTCATCATTAGTGCCATTCTTAACAAGATAGTTGAGAGTACTTGTTGTAAATTTTAATTCAATATCACTAGCACGCAAATTCTTATTCAAGTCTGCGAGCATTTTCTTGGCAATATCCTTAAGCACTTGCGAGGACAATTTATTGAATATCACGATATTGTCGATACGGTTGATTAACTCTGGCTTGAAATGTTTTTTCAATTCATTCATCATAGCATTGGTCTTATCGCTTGATTTACTATCATTAAAGCCTAGGTCTACATTAGATTTATTAATCTTATCGCTACCAATATTTGAAGTTAAAATTATAATAGTATTCTTGAAACTTACTACTTTACCATGACTGTCTGTAAGTCTACCATCATCCAATATCTGTAATAACATATTGAATACCTCTGGATGAGCCTTCTCTATCTCATCAAACAATACTACACTATAAGGTTTACGTCTAACCTGCTCGGTCAACTGTCCACCATCATCAAATCCAACATAACCCGGAGGACTACCTATCAACTTTGATATACTATGAGCTTCCATAAATTCACTCATGTCAAGTCTAATAATCTTATTCTCATCATCGAACAATGCTTCAGCCAATGCCTTACTAAGTTCGGTTTTACCTACACCAGTCGAGCCTAGGAATAAGAAACTACCTATTGGTCGACGAGGATCACGCACACCAATTCTACTACGGCGAATTGCCTTCGCCACCTTCTCCACTGCCTCGTCTTGACCTTTCACTCTAAGAGTTAGAGTTTTCTCTAGATTTAACAATTTCTCTGCTTCGCCCTCGGTCAGTTTTGTAAGAGGAATGTTAGTCCACTTGCTCACCACTTCTGCGACGTCGTGTTCATCAATCACAGCCTTAGCCTGATCTTTAGCGACAGGCATAGACTTAGCACGCTCAATGTCATCACGCAATTTTGATATTTGGTCTCTTAGTTTACCTGCTTTTTCAAAATCTTCATTATTGACAGCATTGTCTTTATCATTCTCAAGTTTAGCTAATTTAGCCCGCATATTCTTAATCTCAACGCTATCATAATTGCTCTTTACTTTTGCTCTACTAGATGCTTCATCTATTAAGTCAATCGCCTTATCTGGAAGGCTCCTATCTTGAATATATCTATCGGACAAATTCGCAGCAGCAGTAATTGCTTCATTAGAGATTTTCACATTATGGAAATTCTCATAACTTTCTCTTAGGCCTTTTAATATCTCAATAGTCTGCTCCACTGTAGGAGGATCGACAGTGATTGGTTGGAAGCGACGCTCTAGAGCCTTGTCCTGCTCAATATATTTCCTATATTCGTCAGTAGTCGTAGCACCTATGGTCTGCATTTCACCACGTGCAAGGTACGGCTTCAACATATCTGCAGGATTGGTCTCACCCTTGTCACTACCCACTTGTGCTAAGGTATGAATTTCATCGATGAATACGATTATATTGTTATTAGAAGTAATGAGATCGATTGCATTTTTCAATTTCTCTTCCATACTTCCGCGATACTTTGTTCCAGCCATTAATCCACCAATGTCCAAACTATAAATTGTTTTGTTCTTTAGTAGTGATGGCACATCTCCAGATACAATACGTCTAGCCAATCCCTCTACCACTGCTGTTTTACCTACACCAGCCTCACCGATTAGCACTGGATTGTTCTTCGTCTTTCGGCACAATATCTCTATCATGCGCTCAATCTCCAGATCTCTACCTATAATTGGGTCAATTTTCCCATTCTTAGCACGAAGAGTTAAGTCACTACCCATGTCTAGTAATTCTGTAGGTAATTCACTTGTGTAATTATCCTGCTTGGTCATGTTGTCTTTATTCATCGTACCAACCTGTACAAAACCATCCATGTTAAACCCTTGTCTATTGGATTGAAAATTATCCATACTATTAGGAGTAATTGAATTAATTGTCCTATTTCTCATCTCATATACGTTTATCTTAAGCACGTTAGTTAAAATATTGATAGCGAAACTATCATCTTGACTAAGTAATGCCACCAATAAGTGTTCTGGTGAGATATATGCACTGCGCATTTTCTTCGCCACACTACCAGCAATAACTATTAATTCTTTTGATCTAGGAGTAAGTTGTACATTACTAGAAGGTAACTTATTGCTCACATTTTCTAATATATCTTTGATTATTTCACTATCAACACGATACGACATAAGAATTTTTTTCGCCTTGCTCTCAACTTTAGCGAGCGCATACAAAATATGCTCAGTACCTACAGCATTGCCGTATTGCGATGCAAACTGAGAGGCCAAATTTAAACATCTATTAGATAATTCTGTCAAATTGTTCATATTATGCTCCTTTTAATATTTTCTTTACTGTATCTGCTAATGATATTAATTCACTTCTTGATACATATTCTGTATTTTTATTTTTAATTAATTTTTGTAATTCGTCTAGCAATTCTTTCTTTACATCGACATAACCTAAATTACAACCTAAACGAATGTTAGAAAGCAATGATGATAGTTCATTATAGTTCATTAGATACGCAGATTTTAGTATTGCTACACTTCTACTTGCCCTATCCATAATCTCATCTCTATTCTCTACCGCAAGAATTTTAGCACTTTCAACTTCTAAATCTTGCAATTTCTCAACTATGCCCTCGAAATCTAAAACAATTTCGCTCTCTTTCCTACCTAAATTACATATAGTAGAAATAAGGTAATTATCGTCAGCAATGTTACTAAGGCTAAACCCAAGATTACGCACATTTTGTTTCACTTGATTAATCTTACCTAGAGCGACAATCGCATGAAGATTAATACCACATTCTAACTTTAGTCCTGAACCAACCCTACTCAAATCACTCATTAGATAGCCATAATTGTCATTGTATGACATGGATAATTTTTTATCGAACATATCAGTTATTGTCTTAGTACGAGCGAAGACCGATTTATCAAATCCAATACTAGTGCCCACTATAGTCATGTGTTCGCCTGCAAACATATTGATAGCAACATTATCTTTAGATAAAAACATTACATTATTATTCCCAGCAATAAGTTGATAAGTTGATAAATAATCGCTCATCTTGTC
>CATLDS010000068.1 GCA_949902685.1 uncultured Christensenellaceae bacterium
TCTTGAGCGCGATATAGCCCAATCTCCCATATTGTTGAGCCAGTCTAGCATACGTTTTTTCATGAAATCTGGATTAAATTCAACAGTATCAATAGCACTAATTAATTGAGGACGTAGTTCATCCATTTTAATTACCCACTGGTCAACTAATCTAAAGAGTAGTGGATGCTTGCATCTCCAGCAGTGAGGATAACTGTGAGTATACTTGTGGATGTAATAAGTTTTTCCACGTTCTTTCATTAGGTCAAATACGAAATCACGTGTCTCGTCAGTATTGGCATTGCGTCCAGCGAATACACCGAAATTTTTATAGTAATTACCAGCCTCATCGATAGGGCAGATGCTAGGTAAACCTAATCTCTTACCCAACTCGAAGTCTGCATCACCACAACCCGGAGCAATATGCACAGCACCAGTACCTTCGTCCGCGCTTACCTCTTCCCAAGCGACAATCTTATGCTCGAACTTCTGCTCTTCTAGTTCTGGGAAACAAGTCTCGTACGTTAGACCTACTAATTCGCTACCTTTTTTGGTTTCGAGTACGCTAGCGACATCGTCTTTTAAAACTTTCATAGCATTTTTACACACTATTACATTTCTGTCACTAGATTTCAATTTAACTACATTGTATTCAAACTCGGGATTGACAGCGATAGCCACATTGGAGGTTAGTGTCCATGGGGTAGTAGTCCATACTAACATATCGTTATTACTGTCTTTGATAGGACAGCGGAAGAATATAGCGAGACAGGTCACAGTCTTGTATGCGTCGTCATCAGTCATCTCGTGGTCGGATATACTAGTACCACAACGAGTACACCAGCGCATTATTCGGTGACTATTGCTAATCCAGTTCTTTTCTTCACATTTTTTGAGGAAATGCCAGATAGATGTGATATTTTCATCACTATTGGTGTAGTAACTATCATCCCAATTCATCCATTGTCCTAGACGGATAGAGGACTCTGTTTGAGATGCAGAGTATTTGTCCACTGTTTCGATACATTTCGACACGAATTTATCTATACCATATGCCTCAATGTCACGTTTGCTGTCTAGACCTAATTCACCCTCTACACGTAACTCTACAGGTAGACCATGTGCGTCAAATCCGTTTTGATAATGCTGGTCACAGCCACACAATGCACGGAATTTAATCATGGCATCTTTGAATGTTCTGCCATAAGCATGGTGTAGTCCCATATTGTAATTGGCAGTGATAGGGCCGTCTAGAGTGGCGAAATACTTGCCAGTTTTCTTATTTTTGGCTTTTAGTTTGTTGAATATATCTTTTTCTTGCCAAAACTTAAGTACACTTTCCTCCATTTTGACATAATCTAGACCACCTTGTTCTTTTTTCATATTTTCTCCTTTTAAAAAATGTCAGCGGAATGCTGACACACAATACAGCAAACACACTATCTACAGTTTGATAGGTAGAATGCAGTAGCAAATAATTAAAGTTCCTAATATAAAACTCAACATGTCTATATTATATATATAGAATTGATAATTGTCAAATAAATTAATATATATCAGTTAAACCCAAAAGATAATCCGCAGGTACGTTGTAATATTTACACAATAATACCAAAACATCACAAGGTAAAACTCGTTCACCCTTTTCGTAATAGAAATATGTACTTGTTGAGATATTTATTTCCTTTGCCAATCCACGTAAAGTTAATTTTTTACTTAATCTCATTTCTTTTAATCTTTTACACAAAATTTCCATTGTTTATATTATATCATTAACAAAAAAAGTTTTACTTTATATTCAAAATACGGAACAAATTGATTGACAAATATAAAAATTTATAATATAAGTATTATGTTCATATATATGAACAAAAGGAGAAAATTATGTATAATGATTATGTTAGAGACCTTTTTATTAATGCTAAGGTCATTGCAATGTTAGAGGAGGAGAGGAAGACTAGATTTACAGATGACTATGAGAGTTATGACAAAAAATTAAGTGAATCTCTTTCACCTGAACAAAAGCAATTATTTTCGGATTTTAAATTTTATTTTGGACGTCATATGTTTGAGATTAGGGATGAGGACTGCATGATGACGTTCTATTATGGTTTTCACATTGGTAAAAATATTGAAGAGGAAAATAATAGACAACGTGATTTTTAGATTTTCCAATCAATAGGCTCAATATTATGCGACTTTAAAAACTCGTTGCATTTACTGAAATGTTTACACCCGAAGAAGCCATTGTATGCAGAGAATGGGCTAGGGTGGGCAGACTGCAATATTAGATGATTAGGGTTATTGAGTAGTGGCAAGAAAGACTTAGCATGGTTACCCCACAGCATGAAAACAATAGGTTGATTTTGTTCGTTCAGTATCTTAATTATTTCACGAGTAAACGCGTGCCAACGTTCGTTAGAGTGGCTGGCAGGTTGATGCTCTATGACTGTCAGCGAGGTGTTTAATAGTACGATACCTTGCTTCGCCCACGGGGTCAAATCTGTACTATTACTCATCTCGATGCCTAGGTCTGTGTTAATCTCTTTAAATATATTTTTTAGGCTTGGCTGAGGTGTGCCATTATGACAACTAAAAGCCAATCCGTCAGCCTGACCGCGAGTATGATACGGGTCTTGACCAATGATGACTACTTTCACATCTTTGATAGATACAGCATTGAGTGCGTTGAAGATTTTTTCTTTCGGTGGAAAGATTACTTTGCTCGCATATTCGCTCTCAAGCCATGAGAAAAGTTCGCGTTTGTATTCAATCGGGAAACGGTCTTTTAATGCCGTACTCCAGTCCTCGTTAAGTATATAATTCATATAATTATAATACCATATTTTAGCATAGAACACAAATATATTTCGTACTTTTAATTAGAGGTATAGCATAAACAAAAAATTACAAAATCTGCAAAATAATTAAAAAAAGTGCTATTTTTCAACACTTTTAATATGATTTTTCAACAAATTAAGACAATTTTTAACTTTTTTTTCATCTGTTCCTTCCACCATTACTCGCAATAATGGCTCAGTACCGCTCGGTCTAATGATTATTCGTAAGCCTTCTTTTGTGTATTGCTCGATTAAATCATGTGGTATAATTTCTTCATTGAACGTATCGTCCAATTTGATATTTTCTAGCAGTTGATAATCATCAGTATATTCGCTCGCTATCTCATCTAATTTTATTTTACATGACTTCAAAATATTCAATACAAGTATGGCTATTAATATGCCGTCGCCAGTATTCGCATACTTTTTCATGATTATATGACCCGCTTTTTCGCCACCTAGTGAAGCGGATAATTCTTGCATTTTTTGGTATACTTTTTTGTCGCCCACATCTGCGCGTACGAGCGTGATTTTTCGTTTCTTCAGCACTCGTTCAAAGGCAGAATTGGTATAGATTGTACCCACTAATTTATCACCAGCATTTAGATAGTATTTAGATAGAATGTATAAGATTTTATCTCCACTAATTACTGTACCGCTCTCACTCACCATGTGCAGTCTATCTGCATCTCCGTCTAGAGAGATACCTATCATATGTTGATTGATACATTCACGTTTGATTAGTTCTATGTTGGTGCATCCTGCATTTCTATTGATGTTATATCCGTTCGGTTGAGCGTTGATTTTTTTACAGTTGGGGAATACCAATTTCGCTATTTCACTAGAGCCACCATTAGCACAATCAATTATACACATCTCACTAGATTTCTTTATATGCGTTAGATGCGACACGTATGTATTAAGTAGCATATGTACATCTTTTATCACTGCATATATTTTTTCATTACTTTCGTGCGAGGTGTCCATTATTCGCTCAATTTCACACTCGCTATCTACGGAGATTTTTTCTCCTAACGCATTAAAAAATTTGATACCATTATATTCGCTAGGATTATGAGATGCGGATATCATCATGGATAGTGGATAATTAAATCTACTTCCAACATATGCAAGCGCAGGACTGGAGCATACTCCTAGATTGTGTACTTCAATACCGTGCTTGAGTAGAGTCTTGGCAATGCTCGTCAGTATATAGTCGCTACTAATTCGAGAGTCGTTGCCCACTAGAAGTACTGGTTTAAAGTTATGAGTTCTATATAATCGCACTAATGCTTTACCGATTTTAGTGAAAACTTTTTCGTTCAGTTTTTCGCCAACAATTCCCCGTATGCCGTCCGTTCCAAAATATTTCATATATGTTTTTATGTTTTGTGTATCTAAATTGTTAATCAATCATATTTCATTTTACGACAAATTCGGTCAATATTTTAGTTGCGTTTTGTGAGTATATGGCTTACAATAATTAAGATGATTATGAGTTTCGTGCCACCAAAAGGCTTCTTCATAGGTAGTTTAGAGATTAGGTTCTATGGCGTAATCATGGCGATTGCTATGCTGGTGGGTGTATTGCTGGCTAGTCGACTCTCGAAGAAGAGGAATATCAAGGCGGACGACATCATCATGCTCGCACTCATAGTCTTGCCATGTGCGATTGTCGGTGCGAGATTGTA
>CATLDS010000069.1 GCA_949902685.1 uncultured Christensenellaceae bacterium
AAATTATGGCAAAGAAAGCAAAAACCAAGAGAGAGAAGATTATTCTTGAGTGTACAGAATGCAAGAATAGAAATTACAACACTACTAAGAATAAGGCTAATGACCCAGAGAGAATCGAAATCAAAAAATATTGCCCTACTTGCAGAAAAACTACTACACATAAAGAGACTAAATAGGAGAGCGTATGTCTAAGAAAAATCAAACTACTGAGAATGCTAATGATAAAGTTCAAGAAGTGGTTGAGACCAAGGCTGATACTAAGGGCAAGAATAAAGTAGTCGAAGTTAAAGCCAAAGATGTCAAGGACAATAAGAACAAGGACAAGAAAAAGGTTAAGAAACCAAACAAAATGGCTAAGTCACTCAAAGACACAGGTAACGAGTTGAAGAAAGTTAGTTGGCCTAAGTTTGGTCAGGTAGTGAAACAGACTGGTATTGTTTTGGTCGTAGTTTTAGTATTCGCAGTTGTATTATTTGGCTTCGAGAGACTATGTTCATGGTTGACAGGTTTCTTATACTAATACATTTTTAGTTATGCGACGCATGACTGTAGTTTCGTTATGATAAAGGAGATAAAATGGCTATCGTAGATAAAAATATTGACACAGAACCTAAATGGTACGCACTACACGTGTATTCTGGTTACGAGAATGTTGCTAAACAAAATTTAGAGATTACAATAGACAAATATGGACTAGAGAACCGTATATTTGATATTGTTATACCTATGGAAGATGTGCTAGAGGAGAAGCGTGGTAAGAAAGTATTAGTTCCTAAGAAAACTATGCCCGGCTATATTATGGTAAAGATGATGTATGGAGATGACATCTGGCACGCCGTTACTCGTACACAATATATTACAGGTTTTGTAGGACCTAAGGGTCGCCCTATCTGTATCACTGATGATGAGGCTCGCATTATGGGACTAGACGGAGTTAAGAATAACGATGTCAAAGTCGAGATTAATGTCAATGTCGGCGATTTAGTTGAGATTATCGAAGGTTCACTCGCAAGTTTCGTTGGTACTGTTAAAGCTGTTGACGTAGATAATCAAAAAGTTACTGTTATGGTAGAGATGTTCGGTAGACTTAGTGAAGTTGAGTTGGGCTTCAACCAAGTTAGAATTAGTAATAAATAGTCTATTGACAATATTCAAAATAATAATACTCGGAAACTGATCAGCCGATGAAAAGAGATAGGAACTTCGTGGGAGAAAGTCGCTTGCAATCACATCGACATTTCGTTCTAAATGGTCATAGTATTCGCTTGTATTACATGATTACTAGGAATTAGATAAGATGATAAGGTTAAGAGACATTCTATAACCACGCCATAAAATATAAGGAGGAGAAATATGGCAAAGAAAGTTAAATCTATTGTTAATATTCAACTTCCTGCTGGTAAGGCTACCCCAGGACCACCAGTTGGTTCATCACTTGGTCCACATGGTATCAATATCGCAGGTTTTGTAAAAGAATTTAATGATAGAACAGCTAACCAAGTAGGATTTACTATCCCTTGTGTTATCACAATTTTTGAAGACAGATCATTCACATTTGTCTTAAAGCAACCACCTGCAGCAGACTTGATTATGAAGGAAGCAGGAATTGAGAAGGGTTCAGATAAGACCCCTAAGAACAAAGTTGGTAAAATTACAGTCGAACAACTTAAGAAAATTGCAGAGATGAAGATGCCAGATCTTAATGCAGGCAGTATTGAAGCTGCTATGAGCATGATTGCTGGTGCTTGTCGTAGCATGGGTGTCACAGTGGAGGGCTATAATGAAAAGAAGTAAGAATTATGTAGAAGCCGCTAAACTAGTTGACAAGACTAAAGTTTATGATGCTAAAGAGGCTATGAGTGTAGTACTCTCTACTAGCAAGGCTAAATTTGATGAGACTGTTGAATTACACGTTAAACTTGGTGTTGATGGTCGTAATGCAGATCAGCAAGTACGTGGTGTAGTAGTTCTTCCAGAAGGAACTGGTAAGAGTGTTAAAGTCCTAGTTATCGCTAAAGGTGACAAGGCAGAAGAGGCTAAAAAGGCTGGCGCAGACATCGTAGGTGATGATGAAGTTATAGCGAAAATCATGTCAGGCAATTGGTTAGATTTCGATGTATGTATCACTACACCTGATATGATGGGTGCACTTGGTCGTTGTGCTCGTATCCTAGGACCTAAAGGTTTGATGCCTAATCCTAAGAGTGGTACAGTTACTATGGACGTAACTAAGGCTATCAAAGACGTTAAGGCTGGTAAAGTTGAATATCGTCTAGATAAGCAGAATATTGTTCACGTTCGTATCGGTAAAGTTAGCTTCGGTGCTGATAGATTGTACACTAACTTATCTACAGTTATGGACGCTATCATCAAGGCTAAACCAGCAGCAGCTAAAGGTACTTACTTAAAGTCTGTATACGTAGCTACTACTATGGGACCTAGCCTAAAGATATCTTATAACGAGAATAAATAAAGAATGGACATTTAGTCCATTTTTTGTTTCGCTATTGACAAATTCTATATGTGTGATATCATATAAACATGAGAAGATTGATTAAAATATACCAAACAACAACTGGTAGACCGAGAGTAATGCCGATAGAGAAGATGACCACCTCTCAGGTAAGTTTGCAACAATGTTATAGGATTAAAGTTGGATATGGGGACAAAAGTAAGAATAGACAGGCTGATGGGGACAAATTCGAGATTACAGAACTCATTGAGGACTACTACATCGGTACTATAGTGCCAAATAGAGAGGTTGGACAGACGGCAATATTTGGCAGAGTGAAAGATAAAAGAAGAGAAACTATGTTTATCCGCCTCATGAACGGACAATATTTAGAGGTGTATGATACATCACTTGTGATTAATCCCGAGAGACTGGTAGATGCTAAACTTATAGATTTGTACGACCCAGATTTTTACATTGGGCTACATAATTAAAATATAAAACAAATTGACAATATCAATATAATATGCTAGTATAAAAATATATTAGGAGGCAATAATGGCTAAAAATTTAGTTAAAGAGTATTATGCGGATTATGTTTGTGACAATGGTAGAATGTTCTTTGATTCTAATAATGGAGTCAAGATTGAGAGTGATAATATAGAAGATTTAGTTCTTCCTATGAATTGCGCGCTTGCAGAGATATATATGAAGTTAGTGACTTACGTTGATTATGAAGGGAAGAAAGTTCGTATGACTTCTGATGAAAAAATACATTTAAAGAACCTTTGCATTGGCTCAGTACAATCACGTGTCACAGACCCTATTACGAAAGAGGTAGAGCACGCAGTACTAACTAATCGTGGTAGACGTGTTAGAGTGGATAATTTTGATAATAATGTAGATATAGTTATATACCCAGACCAAGTAGATAAAGATGGTAAAGTTCATTTAGAGAATACACATATGGTTTAAAAATTCGCATATCTTATGCGAATTTTTTTAATCTGCTTTAGTTGTATTAGTAGCATTATTAAGTTTGTGTTGTTTCACACTTATTATGATACCTATAGTGGTCGCTATCATCAGTGCTACTTGACCGATTGCTCCAAATATTGAGGCGAGGATTATCATGTAGACTAGATTGAGGACGTTTCTTATCAATGCACCAGATTTAACGATTATAATATTTTTATCATTCATACTAGCGAAACTTACGACCATAGCAATCATCGGTATTAACGAGATAACACCTTCCCAAGTGATAATGCTACATACGATAGTGAGTAGTATTGCTGTTAGAGTAGGTATGAGATTGTATTTGGTTTTGTTGTATCGCTCGAGTAGGTAGATGACGACGAGATATACCGAGTCTATGAATATTACTATAGCGCCAGTGATACCGCCTAAGAACAGATATTGAAGTCCATACAGTACGTCGGAAACGAATAATATAAATACAAGCAAAGATTTTTTCTTTGCCTGCATTGAAACAACATATAGTAGGTCGGATAGAACTACGAAGATCTGCGATAGTATGTACATAATATTATTTAATGATAATTGTCGAAATTTGATACTTTATTTTTTATTGGTAGAACCGAAACCACCCTTTCTAACCACTCCCGCGTTAGTCTCGGCATCATCGTCTGTGGTGAGGAATTTAAAGAAGAAAATTTGTCCTATTTTGTCGCCAGCCTTGAATTGATAAGGGGTCTTGTTAAGATTATGTAGCAAGAAACCGATATTACCGTCATTGCTCTCATTGTTAGCATAGTCACTCTCGATTATACCAATGCCATTGGCGAGAATGATACCCTTCTTACCTAGTCCGCTAGTGGAGGAGAGGATAAATCCCTCATCATGATTACAATATGCTTTAAAATTAATGAACACCAGTTCAGTAGACTCGGGAGCGATAGTAATGTCGATAGGTGAGAAACAGTCATAGCACACTGCGTATTTAGTGGCACGATATGGTTTTTTTAGGGTCTTAGGGTCTACACCA
>CATLDS010000070.1 GCA_949902685.1 uncultured Christensenellaceae bacterium
GTCAATGAAAATGGAGTTAAAAGTTACAGCAAAGGCGCACCAGAAGTTTTATTAAAAAAATGTAAATATATTAGAATTAATAATCAAACTATACCTTTTTCTAATGATTTACGTGAAAAAATTAAAAAAATTAATGATGAGATGACGGATAAAGCCTTACGTGTGATAGGTTTCGCTTCCAAAGAATTTGATGTATTTAATCCAAATGATGCACTTGAAGACGATATGACATTCCTAGGTTTCGCTGGAATGATGGATAATCCTAGACCAGAGGTGAAAGAAAGTATCAAAAGTTGTTTTAAGGCTGGTCTAAAGCCCGTTATGATTACGGGAGACCATAAGCGAACTGCCTTTGCAATCGCGAAAGAGTTGAATATAGCGAAGCAACTAAGTGAGGTGATTACAGGTGAAGAATTAGATAAACTGAGTGATGCTGAGTTAAAACGAGTATGTACGAACTATACAGTATATGCGCGCGTTAGCCCTGAACATAAGGTGAGAATAGTTAAGGCTTTCAAGGGTATCAAAAAGATTGTCGCGATGACTGGAGATGGAGTGAACGACGCACCAAGTCTAAAGATTGCAGACATTGGTGTTGGTATGGGTAAGTCAGGTACAGACGTCGTTAAGAATGTAGCAGATATGATAGTTACAGATGACAACTTCGCCTCAATTGTAGTAGCAGTCGAAGAGGGAAGAAAGGTCTACAGTAATATTCAAAAAGCATTGCAGTTCTTAATCTCTACAAATTGTGTTGAAGTATTCGGTATGTTAATTGCGCTTCTATTCTTCCCGAACTTTACATTCTTAATGCCAGCACAAATGTTGTTCATCAATTTAGTGACAGATAGTTTGCCAGCGTTCGCATTAGGTATGGAGAAGGTAGAACCAGAAGTAATGATGTCGCCACCTAGAAATTCAAGTGCAGGATTATTCGGTGGCAAAGTTGGAGTGGCAATTATTTATCAAGCAATTTTGCAGACAGTATTAGCAGTAATGGTGTTTGTAGTAGGTGCGTTCTGCTATTCACCTGAAGTTGCTAGCACAATGGTATTCTTCACAATCATATTCATGCAAACCTTACATAGCATTAACTGTAAAACTAATAACAGTTTGTTTGATAAAAAGTTGTTGGATAACAAAACTTTTAACATATGTTTCTTAGTAACGATGATTATCAATTTAATAGTGGCTTGTGTGCCATTCATGTATACATTATTTGGATTGGAATTTTTAAATTTCTCGCAATGGTTGACTGTAATACTAGTATCAATTAGTATTCTACCATTATGTGAAGTATGTAAATTAATCTTCAATAGAGAAAGAAAATCTAAAAAATACTTAAATAAATCAATAAAAAATCATTAAAATACGGCTTATCGGTCGTATTTTTGTTTTTTGTCGTATAAAAATTTTAAAAGGGCTAAAAATATTGCTAGGAGGACATATGAGCGTTAAGAATAAAAGAGTTTTATCAACTGTGGTGTACTATACTTTGGCGGCATTGGCTCTAGCGATGGCAGGTTTCTTCATCTATGCTTTGATAGTGAGAGATATGGCATTGTGGAGTAAGATTGTCTATTTCATCTGGATAGGTTTTGTTATCGGTGCTGTCATATTCGATATTATCTGTACATCTGCAGGTGAAGCCAAAACTATCTCTTCAGTCATCATTTATGTACTTAGTGTGTTAGCCATTGTTATGGCTTGTATCGTGTACTTTGTGAATGCTGGAGTTGGTGGTCTTGCTACAAATTTCTTCAACTTATTCATCTCGATTGCTATGCTTTCACTCATGACTACTGGTTATATGATTGCTATGTGGTGTGTAGGAGAGAGTCTAGTAGAGCATGCAACTGCTGCTAAAAAGATTAGCGAGAAGAAGAATTAAAAAAGAGCGAATGTTCGCTCTTTTTTATAATGTATAACCACCATCGACAGTTATTAATTGACCAGTTATAAAACTGGCTTTATCACTACAAAGAAATAGTGCGAGATTGGCGACGTCGCTAGGTTTACCTATTCTAGATATAGGTGTAGCTGAAATTATTTCGTTCAATGTAGATTTATCTAGGTGAGCATTCATTTTACTTTCTATTAGACCGGGGCATATTGCATTAACCGTAATGCCACTTGGACCTAATTCTTTAGCGAGTGATAGTGTAAGTGTATTGATTGCTCCTTTACTAGCAGAGTATAGGCTCTCCATACTGCTCCCAACCTTTCCCCACATGGACGAGATATTAACTATTCGACCATTCTTCTCGCTAATCATATATTTAGATACATATTTAGTGAGTAAAAATGTGCTTTTTACATTGGTGTTAAAGACATTATTAAAATCCTCTTCAGTTTCGTCTTGAATTAGATTAAAGTGAGAGATGCCTGCGCAGTTTATTAGACAATCTATCTTTTTATATTTTTGTATAATGGAATCGATCAGTGTTTTTACCGCTTGTTCATCTCTTAAATCGCATTTGTAGATCTCTACTTCACACTTGTTGGACAATTCGCGTTTCAATGAATTTGCCTGCTCAACATTGGTATTGTATATGAGTAGTACACGATACTTTTTTTTACCAAATGCGCGTGCGATTTCACTGCCTATATCGCCACTAGCTCCTGAAATTAATACTGTTTTCATATACTCATTATAGCACGTTTATAGGCAAATTCAAAATAAAACATTACGAAAACCATTCGATATTTAATCAACTATTCTCATAAGTTAATTGACAACGTATAATGAATGCATTATACTAGGTAATATGAAGAAGTTGTGGAAGACTTTATTGATAATAGTCTTAGTAGTTGCATCTGTGGCTGGAACGGTATATGTTTTTTATAAAACATTTACGAAGCGACAGGATAGTTTTGCATACATTAATCAATATTTAGTTAGTAGTTCGACCGATGAGTTCAATGATAAATTAGTTTTGTCTAAAAAGTACGCTGGTACTCGAGCTACAGTATTGATTGACACTAATGAAATGTTTAAAGATATTACAAAACTATTGAATGGATACATGATTACTGCCAAAGATTACAACATTAACGAGAATGCATTGATAGGTAAACTTAACGATGTAATGTACGCAAGGGCAGTAGCAGACAATGAATTAGATCAATATATCTGGAAATGTAAAGAGAATAGTAACGTAGGTGCGCAATTCGATAAAGCTTTGGCTTATAACAATTCATACAAAGCAGTATCTAATTATCTGGTCAAAATGAGTGAGTTTGTGAAACTTCTTAATGACGACGTGAAGATTGTATTATCTAATCCAGATATTGATGTTAAGTTCGCAGTAATAGATATCTATTCGTATGCTAGTAACAATGCCTTTAAGTATTTTAATGACGAGAAAGTAGTAGAGGTTAAGAGTTCAGCCAATATGACATGGCTCAATACTAATATCAAATTTAATAATGGTTATCTATCTACAACTAACGAGAATGGCAATTACACTGAGAACAACAATAATTTTATGACAGTTTATAACAAATGTGATAAAGTTAAATTTGCACTAAATATAGCAGTGAATATGAATGCGGTGAATGAAATTGTTAATTCGTCATCGAATGAAGCAAAAGCAACTTATTATCTAAAGCAAATTTTAGGGATTTAGTTATGAATAAAAAATGGTTATGTTTAATACTAGCAGTACTACTAATGCCGTGCATTAGTGTTTTTTCCGCATGTAATGAGGGGACGGGATATGATTTATCTAAACTTGTTACTGATTATAATAAGATTGTAGAAGGTTTAGATTATGTTAGTATTAAAGATGGTCAAATAGAATTCAATTATACTAATGAGTCATTGGCTAAGGCATTAGAGTTAGAGCCGTATGCTAAGGTAAACAATTTCTATAATCCACTATTGGATAATTCTATGAACTTTGCTTACGGATACATTGATGCAATGTCTAAAGGTAGTGCAAATTCAAGCAATGGTATACGCAATAAAATTAAGAAAGATTTGGATGAATTGCAGACATCATTGTTGAAGTTGGATGGTGGGATCACCGACCTAATACCAATCGTAGATTTCGTACTGAATAATCCAGATGATAACGATATAACTTCACCTATGTGTATGTCTAGTTTGAGCAATTTGTTCTATTACTACGAACAAGCGATACAGTCCGCTTTGAAATTGAACGAAGACCTTGCTACTTGTTATTTTACGTACAATATCACTAATAGTAATCCTAATTATTATGATATGAAATTAGTAGATATGGATGCTTCGGAGGTTATTCTAAACGTAAGATCTAGACAACGTTTCCAAGTGGTAAATGTGACTCGTCTGTTCGTTGAGATGAATGTTGACGGTGCTGAGTTGTATAATAAATTCACTGGTAGGAATGTCGATGAACCTATGATGACTGAGCCTCCAGCAGAATATGAGAATTATCAAAAATCTATAGCGCTCGCTCGTGA
>CATLDS010000071.1 GCA_949902685.1 uncultured Christensenellaceae bacterium
GTGTGTCTCCATATTGTTTTATTAGTTTTTTTGCCTCTCGTGAACCTATTAGCCCTGTTAAATCTTTTGCTTTTCCAACAGGGACAATCGGTATAAGTACGATTTCATGAATGTTGTATTCTTTTAAACTATCAAGAATTTTGAAAAGATTTTTTACATTGTTAGAGAATAGTGGTATTTTTACCTGAACTTTAACTTTTCTTTCACATAAAAGTTTGATTACTTTTAAAAATCTTTCTTCATCAAAAGCTAAAGATTTTGTGTTTGCATGCCAACTTCTGTTTATTCCATAATGTGATATTCTTACTTTTTTAAAGTGTTTTTCAATTAAATTAATATTATTTTCATTTATTAGTGATGCATTGGTATCGAGTGTAAGCAGTGTCTTTTTAAAATTGACTTGTTTTAATAGTGTGAACAATTCCTTATAGAGCAATGGTTCGCCACCAGTTATCGTGATACTTTGTATTTTTTCATTGCATATATTATCAAAAATTTTTTTCCAACTTTGAACACTAAGTTCGTAATCATTTTTATTCGCAAAGCAGTGTCTACATCTAAAATTACATTTATCTGTGATTTCAATTATTACGCGCTTTGGCTTTGTTGTATTTGTTTTCATAATGACCAGATGTTATATGCGGAGGTTTTAAACACATAAATAAATCTCCTATATAACAACTGAATTGTTACCTCCTAATTTATTTAATAGAATATATTAAGAATTCATTAGAAGTTGACACAATAATTATATCATAAAAGCATCTTAAAGTCAAATAATTTAATTTGCGTAAGGTTTACTAAAACTTGAAGATATCAAGACGAAAAAAGTCCTCATTAACAATGAGAACTTTAATTTGGTGCCGGTGGTCGGGGTCGAACCGACACGGGCATTTCTGCCCGAGGGATTTTAAGTCCCTTGCGTCTGCCATTTCGCCACACCGGCATATCGCAATTCTAGCATTTGCTAGTTTGCTGTAATGATAGGGTATAAGTATCATCTGTAAAAGAGAATTGGAGGCACCAACCAGATTTGAACTGGTGATGAAGGTGTTGCAGACCTTTGCCTTACCGCTTGGCGATGGTGCCACGATGTCGCAATTCTCACGTATCTTATAATAGTGCGTTAAGTACGTTACAATGTATTTAGCAACAAGTTAAAACATAGGTAGTATCAAACAGCACTCTACTATTATATATGAAAAAAAAGAAAAATGCAACATATTTTATTAAAAATTATTCTATATATTAATATTTATGCAAGAGTAATCGAATTACTCAAAGCATTCTTCCAGAGATGAGTATGCGTTCCTAGTACGTTTATTTGCTCGCGAAAAATAATCCAAACCAATCATAAGAGAGTAGACTAATTTTTTATCATTTTTCTCACTTGCAACAAATAGGGAATTTAGTAGCATAGTGAACTCTTCTTTTTCGTTCATTTTGAGTTTATATGTATCAACATTTTTAGCAATCAAACGAATGGTAGTCATAATTCTATTATAATAATTTTTTTGATAATCGTCAGCCTCTACCAACACATGACGCTTAGAGTACATATTATTTACAGCATTTTTAAACGGAATGATTAAAGCATTGGCGAAATTATAAAATTCTTTACCTTGTACTTCGGCAGGGTTTTTATAGAATTTAGATAGAAATTCATAAAAATCAAATGATTTGTTATCAAAACGATAGAGTAGACTGAATACAAATGCGATGATATCTTTATCATTACTTGGTGCATTTAAAATTAATTGGTCTTTTTCTTCTCTTACAGCTCGATTAAATGAGGTGTTAAAATCATATGTATCGAGACACGAAGAAATTATATCCTTTAGTTTATCGTCACTAGCGATAATTTTAAGTATTGAAGCAATTTTTAAGTCTGCCAATATATATTTGCCTGCGACAAATTCATCGCAAGCAGTGTTAAATGGTATTAATTCGTTTATTTGTGCCATAAAAACTCCTTATTATAATTATAACACTATAAAAATATCTTAGCAAGAAGATTGAATAGCATTTTAAAAAGTTGTCTTTTTGTCGAAAATATTGTATAATCTACTAGAAAGGTGATGATATGGATTTTGTTCCCGATAATACGGTAAATAAATTAATTCTTTTATATGTGTTGGATAAGATGGAAATTCCACTTACAGAGAATTCAATTCTTGAGATATGTTCTAGCCAGAATAATTGGGTGAATTGGATGGATTGTAAAGACCTCTTGTCTCAACTGATTATGTCTAAATTCGTTTATAAACCTAACACTGATAATAATGAGAATAGGTACAATATTACAGTGGCTGGCAGAGAATGTTTATCCCAATTCTATACTAGGATACCAGCAAGTTTGAGAGATAAGATTGATGAATTTGCCAAAGCGAATAAAATGCAGTTTAAACGAAATCAGGAATACATTGCTAAATCGTATAAAAATGAAGATGGTAGTTACACAGTTGATTTGAAGATACTTGAGCCTCTAACCACAGAATCAATCCTAGCGTTATCTATGAAGACTGATACTAGACATAATGCGACCATTGCATGTAAGAAATGGCGTGAACTAGCTGCTAATGTGTACGCGTATGTTTATAGTAAGATAATTGATAATTAAAAAACACCTCGCAGGTGTTTTTTTCAATATACGCTATTATATTCTTCGACTGAGCGTAACCTTGTAATCTCATTAGTAATATGATACACACTATTAAAACCGCAAAGTGACAACATAATCAAAGCAGGCAGATAGTATGACATGGTAGAGTAGTGTATCAATTCTAATATAGAATAAGTCACAGCACAAGATAGGATTACTATCATGCATAACGCGATTATCTTAGTTAATATTGAATAAAGTTTAATGAAACTGCCACTTTTACTACTAGATAATACGGACACAAATCTAACAGCTTTACCACGTTTCTTAATATCTGTAATTATGTTTACACTTCTAAATAAGTAGACGAAAGCTACTACGGCGAACATTAGACTGGATATCATCACTGTGACGCTAGATAGTATCATAAGAGAATCCAATGTGTCATTAGTATAAACAACTAACATTGAGATAAATTGCCACATAAATACAGCGAAGAAGAGTAGAGTAAATACAAATCTAACTGCTATATCTTTTTTAAGCAGTGGAACATCTTTATAGTGATATTCAAATTTTTGCGCTTTCATTAAATTACCTCTAGTCATATTTTACTAGAGATAAGATATAAAAGTCAAATATTTAAATGTAATTTAATCTATTTTATGAAAACTAATGCCAGTGGTATTGTTATTAATATACATAGAATAGCCTGAGTGGTTTTCTGTAGTATCATATTTTTGATAGGCAAATGAAGTTTAGAAAGGAAAGATATTGATTGTAAAAATATACTTACTCCACCGAAGCCAATGAGTCCACTAGCGATTATTGTCTTAAGCGCAAGAGGACATGATATGCTGCCTAAATTTAGTATTCCGCGTGTCATCTCAATCATTCCTGTAAGAACGGCTTCGACAATATTTTGACTACCATTAATATTAAATACACTAGATATAGCGGTAGATATTCCGCTAATAATATTTAGATTATTCAATACATCTATGAGTAGAAAACTTAGAACAATGTATGCACCCACCATTAATATTGAGATTAAAGAGTCGTAAACACTATTAGATAATATATCGTTGCTTCTGTGAGGATTATATACTGGGTTTTTATTCTCACACTTTTTACCTCGATAGATTAATCCGTTAATTAGGCTAGCAATGATATTGGCTATTAGTATGACTAAACTTGCTTGATACGAATGTAGAAAACCTACACCCACTGTACCTATAATAAACATAGGACCACTCACCGAACAGAATGACAGCATACGTTTAGCGTCATTCCTATCTATAACTCCGTCATCATATATAGAACATATAAGTTTAGCTCCCATAGGGTATCCAGATAAGGTAGATAAGAAATATATCATAAAACTGGGACTAGGCGTGTGATATAGTTTGTTGAAGAACTTGTCCATAATATTTTCTTTCATAGTTGATAAATTTATAATTAGTCTGGTGAAGATGAAGAATGGTAACAAGAAAGGTAACACATTAAAAGCCCATACAGAGATAGCATTTAGGCATGATTTGGAGTATATGCTTGGATTGGTTATAAATATTACACATACTGCCAATAATAGCAGGGTAATAATAAGTCGTGATTTATGCTTGGTATCGTTTGATTTTGATTTTATTTTCATATATAATATATACAAATTATTTGAGGGGTTTATGAGAGGTAAGAACAAGAAATTAGCTTTAGTACTCAGTGGAGGCTCGTCTAAAGGTTTTGCTCATATTGGTGTTATACGTGAATTGGAGAGACATGGTATCAAACCAGATTTAATTGTAGGTACATCTATGGGCGCATTAATAGG
>CATLDS010000072.1 GCA_949902685.1 uncultured Christensenellaceae bacterium
GGTACTACTAATGATACACGCACTTCATTAATTGTGCTTTACTTCCCAGATGGTACTGAATTCATCAATGCTGCAATCAATAGTAGTGTAGATGGTTATGGTACATTCTATCGTGAAACTTGGTCACATAAAGACAATGGTGAAATTAACTATAACTTATATGGTACGAATAGTGGATCTGGTAAAATGCAGAGCGTAGTTATTAACACTGAGCGTGCAGAGTCTAATTCTAGATCATTAGTTAGATCAAATTACTTAACTTCTAGTTGGTTCTGCTCATACGAAAATAACGAAAATAGTAGTTATGTTAAGACAACTAATAATAGTGGTATGACTTCAGTATATACATTCACTACTGCTTGGACTGTTAGTGTTAGTGCATGGTGGCCAACAACTTACAATTTCTCACATGATATGCAGTTCAATATAGCAGAAGATGGTGTGTGGAACGATACACTTAGTGGTATTAGATTAGGTTTCTTAAAGAACGTGTAAAAAGAGCGATTAATCGCTCTTTTTTATATAAAAAACACCTACCAAATAGTAGGTGTTATATGACTAAGATTAAGTACTATTGATTTGCTTTCTCTTTGTCATAAGCTGCCAGGATTTGAGAACTGATTTGCTCTCTAGTCTCAGTGTTCAATGGATGTACGATATCTTTGTACTCACCACCTGGTGCTTGCTTCGATGGCATAGCTATGAAATTACCATTAGTGCCTTCAATAATCTTGACGTCATGCACCACGAATGCATTATCAATAGTGAAAGAAGCAACGGCTTTCAACTTGCTATCATCTTTGCTGACTAACCTGATTCTTACGTCTGTGATATTCAAGTATGTTCACCTTCCCCTTTTTAAGATTAACTAACTAGTAGTCATTATAATTTTAAACTAAAATCATATAATTTGCAAATGATTTTAAGTAGTATTTTAATAATTTACTATGTTTAAAATATTTATTCATTTATGTGTTTAAATTGTCAAATACTAAAAACCACTTACGAAATTTATTCATATATAATTTTTAGGTGGTTTATGTTAGATAATGTTAAATCAATTTTATTTTTGGGTATAGGTGGTGTTAGCATGCATCAGCTAGCACTAGCATACAAATCTTTAGGGTACAGAGTACTTGGTTATGACTCGCACGAGAGTGAATATACTAGATTGTGCGAAAGCAGAGGAATTAAGGTTACACATAGATTTGATGCTAATTTTATGAATGTGGATTGTTGTATTAAGACAGGGGCAATTAAAGAAGACAATAAGTATGTTCGTCTACTTCGTGCACGTAACTGCACCATTATTGATAGAGCGGAGGCTCTTGCTCATATATGTAAATATTTTAAATGCGTGATTGCTGTAGCGGGAACGCATGGTAAGTCCACAACTTCTTCTTTGATATACGAAATTCTTCGTGTATCAGGTAAAAAAGTATCATGTCATATTGGTGCAGATGTTTTCTCGCCTAGATTTGAATTAGGCGATGATTATCTAGTTGTAGAAGCTTGCGAATATAATAAAAGTTTTTTATCCCTATATCCAAATGTTTCTGTTATTACAAATATTGAGGCTGAGCATATGGATTGCTATGGTAGCCTATTTAATCTACGTACAGCATTCACTAGTTTCTTACGTAGAGGTAGTGAACGTTTTGTGTATTTAGAAGATAGTACTAAGTTTTTAAAACGAATAAAAAATATTAAATTTGTCACCAAGACTGAACTTAAATTTTCACCTAAGATACATGGTGAATATAATATGAAGAATATTTCTTTAGCAGTGGAGATTACGAGATCTTTAGGTATAGAAGATAAGTTGATACAAAAGACTGTCAATTCATTCACAGGTTTACCTAGGAGGTATGAATTTAGAGGTAAATTCAATCAATCGAAAATATATATCGACTATGCACATCATCCTACCGAGATAGCATCCTTTATCGATACATTCAGTACGGATTATAAGAACAATTTAATTGTATTTCAGCCACATACATATTCGCGTACTAAATTATTATTAAAAGAGTTTATAAGCGTGTTATCTAAAGTAAATAACCTATGTATATACAAAGAATATCCAGCACGAGAAAAATCGAGTTCGGGATTGTCAGCACATGACTTATATCTTGAGATAAAAAAATTAAATCCATCAGTTAAATACTCAGCCAGTGCGAAATCCATAATAAAAAATGTAGGGAATGTTGATGCTGTGGCATTCGTTGGTGCGGGTGATATCAACAAGGTTGCAGAAAAGATTATAAAAAGTTATTAAATAAGAGTTGACAAAACAAACTTTTCACGTTATAATCATTCCGCTAGAATATAAGAAAACAAAAAGGAGCAATCATGAAGAAAGATATACAACCAAATTATGTAGAAGTAACTTTCGCGTGTGCATGTGGTGCTGAGTTTAAAGGTAAGACCTCTAAGCACGGAGTTAAAGCAGGCGATGTAGTTAAACTTGAAGTATGTGACAAGTGTCACCCATTCTTTACTGGTACACAGAAACTTGTGGACACAGAGGGTCGTGTTGATAAGTTCAATAAGAAACATAATAGAAAATAGTGTAATTAGCGTATTCTTTTTTGCATAGGGCAGGAAGGGTGCGCTTTTTTTAATGTGTATGAAATTATTTGATTTAAGGAAGAAATTAAAAGATGAATTCGCTCAACTAGACATAGATATAGTTGATGTTGATTTTATCGTGGCACAAGTTCTAGGCGTGCCAGTGACACTCTTGCCACTTATTGAAGATGTTGATGATGATGTATGTTTAGAGATACAGACCAAAATTAATATGAGAGCGTCTGGTATGCCTGTAGATAGAATATTTGGTAATAAATATTTTTATGGTCTGGAGTTTTATATTGATGATAATGTATTATCTCCTAGACAAGATAGTGAGGTTCTAGTAGATACGGCATTAAAATATATAAATGACAATCATTATCATGATGTACTTGATATGTGTACTGGTTCGGGATGTCTCGCTATTGCAGTCAAAAGAAATGCACCGGTTGATGTAACTGCGGTAGATGTGTCCAAGAAAGCACTCATAATAGCCAAGAAGAATGCGGATAAACATGGTGAAGACATTAAATTCATACAGTCAAATATGTTTGAAAAATTAGATGGTAAATTTGATATAATAATATCTAACCCTCCATATATTGCGCGAGATGAATTAAAAACATTAGATAGAGAGGTTATAGATCACGACCCATTAATCGCGCTGGACGGCGGTGAGTCTGGTTTAAAATTTTATAATATCATTCATGATAATCTACGAAAATATCTTAATGATGATGGTGTACTTGTGATTGAGATTGGCGAAGATCAACGTATGCTTATTGAAGCATTATTTAATGATTTTGAGTTACTAGAGTGTGTCAAAGATTTGAGTGGGCATGATCGTGTTATGGTGTTTAAAAAATAAGGAGAAAGTATGAAAGAAAAATTAAAAGCAATTAAAGATAAGTTTGATAATCTTACTCAAGACATTGCTAATCCAGATATAATTGCAGATACGAAGACTTGGCAAACCAAGGTAAAAGAGCACGCCAATCTTCAACCTTTAATGGAAGAATATGAGTTGTATCTTAAGATAAGTAAAGATTTTGAAGATGCCAATTCAATGCTAGAGATAGAGACGGATGCTGATATGCGCGAGATGTTGAAAGAGGAGAGTCAAAACTTAAAAGTGCAGATAAGTGAAAGTGAAGAAAGATTGAAAATACTTCTTCTGCCAAAAGATGAGAATGATACCAAGAATGTTATATTAGAAATTCGTGGTGGAGCTGGTGGAGAGGAGAGTTCTCTTTTCGCTCATTCGTTACTTAGAATGTATCAAATGTATTGCGATTCACATAAGTTCAAGTTAGAGATTTTGAATATTGAAGAAACTGAACTTGGTGGAGTGAAAGAAGTTCAAGCGATGATAAAAGGTAAGAACGCCTATGCTAAATTCAAGTTCGAGTCTGGTGTTCATAGAGTTCAGCGTGTACCAGAGACTGAGAGCCAAGGCAGAGTGCACACCTCTACTGCCACAGTAGCCATACTACCAGAGATGGAAGATGCAGATGTTGTGATAGATGAGAAAGATATACGTTTAGACATCTTCCGTAGTAGCGGTGCTGGTGGACAGAAGGTAAATAAGACTGACTCTGCTATTCGTATTACACACTTTCCTACAGGTATCGTAGTATCTTGTCAAGATGAACGTAGCCAAACACAGAATAAAGAAAAAGCGTTCGCGATGTTGCGTGCAAAAGTTTACGATTATTATCAACAACAAAAAGAGGCTGAATATAGACAAAATCGTAAAAGTCAGGTAGGTACGGGAGATAGAAGTGAACGTATTAGGACATACAATTTCCCTCAAGGACGTGTCA
>CATLDS010000073.1 GCA_949902685.1 uncultured Christensenellaceae bacterium
TATATGTAAGTTAGATAATGCACCATGAACATTAACTATAGGTATTACTTCTTTTAACGCGTTGGTTAGTGTATATACACTCTCTCCAGCAATGAGAACACCAGATAACTCTCCAGAGAAATTCAAATTGCCAGTTATATTTGAACTTAACAAATAGAATTCATATTTATTAGATTCTTCACTGAAATTATAAGTTGATGAACTAATCCACTCTGGATTAAGCGCTGAGCCTTTTCTAAATGTATACTGTTGTGAACTACCACTTATAGTTAGAACTGCATACTCTTTTAGCACTTGTTCTAATGATATTAGATATGGAGCCTTGTTTTGCTCTGCATTGATGCTAGTGCTATACCAAATAGAATTATCTAATTTGCCTGCCCAAGAATATCCAAATCCATTAGCCGACAAGTTAGTACCATGTCCACTATCCTCTGGGAACAGTGCATAATCACTAGAATAATATACATTATCAGTAGTTATTTCACTGCTCTCTCCAAATAGTGCATTGGCATGAAGTGATTGTATAGCGGAAGAGCCAACACCGTCTGCAATAATACTAACTACTGCATACGAATTGTAAACCTCTACTGCATTACTCTGTCCTACCATACCTCCAAGGTATATCTCATTATTAGACTGATACTCGCTCGTAATTGGAATAATCTTACCGTCTACTGACGAATTTCTTACTCTTACCAGTGTACCATCGGCATCTCCTACGAAACCACCTGCATATAACTTATTGGTATAACCTGAACCAATTGTAATATAACCTGTAGCCATTACTTGATTGATTATCAAACGTCCATCATTATGATATGCTACTGTATGTGATACCTTCGCTGAAGTAATATTGCCTTCTGTTTGAGCATCGATTTTACCTGTAAACAACGATTGATCTATAGAAGTATATCCTCTAGCCTCACCCACACCTAAAGATGTGAATAGAGATGAACAAGTTAATACCTCTGCGTTAATATTTGTATACGAATTCGCATATGTCATACTTAATTCAGTACTATCAGATCCTACAACATATCTACCTGCTAAACCAGCCACAGATGTGATATGCGACACTGAATTGTCATCATATACTTCATTTTTGATATTCTTACCACTAATGGTGATATTAGTGTGCGTATTGACAGTTGTAATATTAGTATCTGTCACATTACCGAATGCACCACCAACATATACATCATCGAAGATATCGTCAAGAGTAATATTGAAATCTACATTCATGTACTCTTCATTATATTTTGCATTACCCACTGCAACATTTGACACCACAGTGCCAGCAGTAGATAAACCTACTATACCGCCGATATTAAAGTTAGTGACCTTATCTGCACTATGATTCAATGTTAACTCGAACTTAGTCTTATGCTCGCCATCGTTATCATTGACAATTTGTCCAATGTTGCTAGCAATCACTGACATACTATGTCTATTATCAACATCTTCATCTGGGTCTTCCGTTCTGCCTGCTTTACCTATGATACCACCAAAATTCACTTGATTGATAGCACCTAGTAACTTCAAATCAGCTTTGACACTGCCATCGAAGATACAACTTTGAATAGTTGAATTCATACCAACTGCTACAATACCACCGAAGCCACCAATTGATTGATCAGTATTCAAGAAATATCTAACAGCAGTAGCATCATCTATAAATCTTGCGACACTCACATTAAGTGAAGCGAATAACGAATTAGTATCTTTCGCTGATACACCACCTACATTTTTAATAGAATGTCCATTTATTTTAATAGAAGCACCATTAATACTATCGTCAGCGCCTTTTTCCTGTCTATTGCTCCATATGAAATTGATATTTCTAATAGTAGCACCAGTGGTCTCTCTAAACATACCAGCATCTTCATTAGGTGTAATGGTATCAATGTAAAGTCCTTCTACCTTAGGTGTACTGCCATCTGGCTTACCACCTACTAATATACCGCCGAATTTAACATCGAAGACGAAATTCGATCTTGGTTGAGATCTAATCCATTCTTCCATATCACTAGCCTTAATATCGTCTACTATCTTATAAGCGCCATTAGGATTATTAATTATGTGATTAAAATCGTTAGCATTTTTTATATCGATGTAATTGTCACTATGTTTATTTAACAATAATGGATAATATTTGCTCTCATCGAATGACCAATATGTATTTAGCCAACCAGAGAATATCTCTTTGAACAATACTTCTTGTTCACCTATAGCGACATCATTTGTTCTATTTAGTAATGTAGCCAAATCTTTAGATGTGATTATAGAAGATAATTGATTGAGAACTTGTACCAATACAGCATTATTGCCAGCACCTACTGTTCTAGTAGGATAATGAACATCTCCAGCATAGATGTAGTTCATAGTACCTTTAAAACAATTATTATCATAGTCTGCTACGAGGTAATCAAGTTTCGCGTCCTTACTGATACTATCTAATTGCGAATTGTCAAGTAGCAATGATGAGAACACGAACGAAAGTATGTGTGTAGCCTTATCGTTAGTCACCATTCTAATATATTCGCCTGCTATGCCATCTCTATCAACTCGACCAAATGCTGTACCTATTAAGCCTCCAACATTCTCCGTATTTTTATCCACATTCACGAACGGAACAGCGTATGAGTAATTAATTCTAGACAATACACTCATACCGATTAATCCACCGACTGTTTTGCTAGGTGCAAAACTTGCCTTACTATATGACGACTCTATTTGACCATTAATGTCTATACCGACTAAACCGCCACCATAGTTATATGTTTCTAATAAGTTTTGGTTACCATACTCGCCGTCCAATGTAGCATCACCAGCAGTATTTTCTCTAGAAAGTTCTATTACGTATTTACCATACTCTGTATCGTAATTATACTGCTCATCCTCTACGGCTGTAACTTGTGAAGCTGTGATTTGACCTAAATTAACACCGAATAAACCACCTACAGCGTACCAACCTCGAATTCTATTATTAGCACCTACATTATATTTTAATTTCAGTGCTCTTACATCTCTACTAGCATAACCAGAAATAGAACCTGCGTAATCACCTTTAATATTGTAACCCTCACTAGATAAATTCATCTCTTTACCATTAATAGTGATGTAAGATAAATTAAAGCCTTTATTATCAAAACCTCGATTGTCGATATCTATAACGCCTGCTATACCACCTGCGTATGATAAGTGAGTGAGGTACTGTTTATAATCATAATTGTTGATGGTTTGATAATCGCTACTACGATAATACATGTAAGTAGAGTTTTCTAAATTCGATATAACATTAACATTTGAAGTTATGTCATATATCAAACTTTGTCCTGTAATTATACCAGCTAAACCACCTGCGAAGTTCTTACCATTGATTATTGTGTTGCTACCATTCAAATTAATATTCATGATAACACTATTATTAATCTTACCTGCCAAACCACCTGCGAATTGAACGTTAGATGAACTAAATCTACCACTAGTAAACTCTAGGTTCAAATTCTTAATGTATGCTCTCTCAATATTTGCGAATAGACCGATAGATTCTTCCACATTCTGCCCTACGTCTAGGAATATACCGCTGATAGTCATACCATTACCCTCTAGGCTGGTAATCTGTTTACTATCACCTAGAGTAAATCCTGTACGTGTGCTGATAGCCATATTGTTAGAATCGAAATCTATATTATTGATAAGTCTAAAATATCCAGAAGTACTCTTATCTCCATCATGAGTCATGACATCGTTGAATTCTTTAACATTTCTAATAATGTATGGATTACGTTCACTACCCAATACGAATGTAGGAGCATTAGCATAATTATTGAGTCCATTTTCATTAAGGCCTGTGAAATACCTATACGAATATGTTACTTTATTCGCATTCGCTAATTCAGGTAAGATAGTATATCTATCATCATTATTATAATACGACCAAACACCTTCACTGCGCTCCGTCCTAGAATTGCTAAGTACGAAGACGAAATTGTTTAAATTCTCATGATTATTAAAATTATCCCAATTTAGTGCTCGTGCCTGATCTTTATCGCTTGGATAAGGAATCTTTGATGTATCAATCACTACATCATTATCTATTAAGTAATAAGTGTTCTCTAATGAACCATTGCATAACAATACATTATTCTCATAACCAACAAATGGTTGCTCAGCTGTAGTAGCATCACCGATATGCTTGTCGTTGAATGTACATGCTGAATAACTTTCAGCGATTGTACCAGACATATGATTATACACGAAACCTGACATAAATGTAGAACGTGATACAAGCATAGTATTAGCATACGAATTGTTGATATTACCGCTATTA
>CATLDS010000074.1 GCA_949902685.1 uncultured Christensenellaceae bacterium
TTGTTCGATATTTATGTAATAGTAGAAGACAAAAATGACCCTACATGTAAAATTTGTGAAAAATATCCATTTGCTCAAGCGTTCATTCGCCCAAATCTCGATGTTAAAAGCAAAGGCGGAGCTCTAGACCAAGTAATCAAACATATCATTAATACTGGTATCGCTGAAGAAAAAGGATATGAAGCCTACTTTATATTCGATGCTGATAATTTAATCACTAAGAATTTTTTAAATGAAATGAATAATGTTTATGATGCAGGTTATGATATTGCACTAGGATATCGTAATTCTATCAACTGGAACGATGGTTGGGTGTCAAGTTGTAGTGCTCTCACATTTAGTATGGTCAATACTTTTCAAAATAAATGTAGAGCACGCTTTACACAAAATGTTATGGTATCTGGTACAGGCTTCTACATATGCGCCAGAGTAATAAATGAACTTGCTGGTTGGCCTTTCCAGACACTTACTGAAGACGCTGAAATTAGTTATTACGCATCATTAAATAATTTAAAAGGAACATACAACGAGTATGCCGAATACTATGACGAACAACCAATATCTTTAAAGACCAGTTGGAACCAGAGATTAAGATGGGTCAAAGGATTTGGTCAGGTAACTAAGAAATATAATAAAAAGATTATTAAAAGTCTACTCTACTCCAAAGAAGGTAGATTGGGTAAAATTGACTTCGCTATGAATATTGTACCTATAGCAATCCCAATAGCTAGTATAATACTCTACACTGTATTTACTCTAGTCATGGGTATTGTTGGTCTGTGTATTCAAGTACCTACTGCTTGGTGGTCATTGGCTTTTATAAATTGTGCCATTACTCTCATTGGCTCTTATCTGTTCTTGCTATTATATGCTGTAATAATACTAAGTGCAGAGAAAAAGCACATCAATATTACCAAAACGAACGCTATTAAAACATGCTTAATGTTCCCATTCTTTATAGCATTATATATCCCTATCGCAATAGTAGCATTATTTAAAAAAGAAGTAACTTGGATTAAAATTGAACGAAAAAACGAAATAGATAATAGATAAAGGAGCCCTTATGCCCCAAAATAAATATACAAAAAAGATAGAAGAATTAGAGAAGTCAGGAAAGTTTGATGAGGATATTAAACCCGTTAATCCTCACTTTGTTAAAGAAATGAATCCTGATAAATTTAAGTATAGTAGAAAAAATATTTTTTGGAAATTATATTCTTTCATTGTTCGATTGATTGTTTACATATTAGGACCTATTGTTACATGGTTTTGCTTCCACTTAAAAATTAAAGGTAAGAAAAATTTAAGAGCAATTAAAAAGAAAGGTGCAGTTGTAGTTAGCAACCACGTGCACGCAATTGACGCATTGTATATTAAACAGATATGCAGAACTAGATCCACGTACTTCCTCGCTGCCCCATTTAACAATAAAAAAGGATTAGCTGGTCTTACAATTAGAGTTGCTGGTCTTCTGCCTATTGGCAATAGCGTAAAACTAGTTAAACAATTAGACAACACTGTCAGTAATTTATTGAAACGTAAGCAATTGCTCGCTGTATGTGCTGAAGGTAGCCTATGGGTCGGTTATAAAAAAATACGTCCATTAAAAAAAGGTGCATTTCATTATGCTGTAAAAAATAATTCTCCAATAGTACCTATAGTAGCCTTGTTTAGAGAACCTAATAAGTGGGATAAATTTATTCATAGAAGGTACAAAATTACAGTCCAAATTCTTCCCGTGATTTTCCCTAAAGATGAACTTTCATTTGGTGAGAACATAAAATATATGCAAGAATCTTGCCATCAAGCAATGATAGAGTGTGCAAACAAACATTATGGAAAAGAAAGTGATGCTGAGAAATATATAGAAATCGAAGAAAATCAAGAATTAGAAGATAATAGTGAAATATAAAGGAACGATTAGTTCCTTTTTTGATTAAAATTGTAACTTTAAAGAGGGATGTGTTTATGTTTTCAATAAGTTTTCTTTTAGGTTACCTAACACAAAAAAACCTCTAAATTATAGAGATTTTAAATTACTAAGCAGTAATATTCTTTTACGAACTTTTATCATTATTAGATTGAGTGGTAGTATTGTTTGCGCGAGCGAATTTTCCTTTTTTTAATAAGAAGAACGGTAAAATAAATAAAACACCAAATATCAAGCCCAATATTAGAGAAACGTTGTGACAAACTGTCGTCCAACCGAAACTTACGACATACGTCGTCAACACTCCGTATATTGCTGATATAATCAAAGTTGGTTTATTGATTTGTTTGAAACTTTTAATATCGAAGAACAATGATGCAAGCGAAGCACCAATGAGCGCGAAAATACCGCCAGATGCACCAACAGATACAGCGTTGGCTATTTCTTCTGCTTTGGACGGTACCATTGCAACAAATAGCGGATCAGTGATAAACACTTCAATAATACCCACAATGAAATATATAGCGTAAGTCATCTTCCACCCTAAACGCTTCTCTGCATAATTTCCTATAAAATATAAGCCTACTAAGTTGGCTATAAGATGTAATAAATGTCCGTGAAGAAACATGTGAGTTACATATCGATATACTTCACTACCTGTAGGATCTAAGACTTTACCTACTCCTAAAAAGTTTGTTAATAATCCACCACAAAATCCAAACACATAGTGTATAGAATATAATTCACCACTTGCCCAAGCAAAACCCGTGTAATCTTTAGGGAATGGCAAGTAATGGTCTAAAAAATAAATAATTGTAATAATTATCAATAGTATATTAGTCACCGTCAAATATTTTTTATAATTAGATTTTTTCATTTCAATTCCTCATCTTGTGTTTTATATTGTACTTTATCTAAGTGATTTTTACAAGCATATGAAATAAAAATATATAATTTTTACATAGCTAAAAAACCAGTATGATAAGCTTCTATAAAAAACCAAATCGACACACTCGATTAGGAGTTTTAGTGGTGGAGCGGTAGTAACCTAAAACAAATTTTTAGACATTTTTGAAAATTACACGATGTTTTCGCCTAATAAAATTTTAGGCATTGTTATTAAACATCTATTCCATCTTTTATAAAAACGTTCTAACCCAAGTTTAGAAATACGAGCGTGAATTTCTTCATTTTCTACTGTCCAATGTAAAATATATGTAACTTTGCCTGCAAATCTTGTTAAACGAATAGGCACTTTACCTTCTTTGACGGAGTTAAAGTCTTCTTGTCTATGCGTGCGTTTTATATAACGTACATCAATTACTCCCGATTGCGAAAGATAAAATTCCGCAATTTCTTTCATTAGATTTTCAATTTCATCTTGTTTATCAATTTTGGCTTCATAAATGCAAATTTCATTAAACATAACGCGCTACAATTCCTTGTAATGTAATCTCTTTATTTATTATAGCACAAACGAACGTTATTTTCAAGCGTATAGCATATCACAAAAACAAAATAGCACTATGGCAGGTGCTTGATATAACGAGCAAGGTATAACACATAACGAGCCTACAAACGCATTTCTACGACGTTATACGGCACGATTACATATTAAACGGCTAGAGAAAAAACCTAACCCGACCGTTTATTTTGCGGTTCGTGTTAGGTTTTAAGTGGTGGAAGGTCGTGGATTCGAACCACGGAAGACGAAGTCGACGGATTTACAGTCCGTTGCATTTGGCCGCTCTGCAAACCTTCCATAAATGAGACAAAGATTAATTATATCACTAATTAAATGGAGCTAGTGAAGGGAATCGAACCCCCAACCTGCTGATTACAAGTCAGCTGCTCTACCGTTGAGCCACACTAGCATAGAATTAGCAATTATTAATTAATCTTTGTATCGGTAACTTGAGATAGAAAATTTTTGATTGCCTTAATTTCCCTCGCGTCACCATTGGTGCCTCGAACCGGAATCGAACCAGTGACTTTCAAGAGATTTGCTTGTGTCATTTTCTCTTCCGCTTTTCAGCTGGTGCCTCGAACCGGAATCGAACCAGTGACACAAGGATTTTCAGTCCTTTGCTCTACCGACTGAGCTATCGAGGCGAGTGGCGACCTGCACGAGACTTGAACTCGTGACCTCCAGCGTGACAGGCTGGCGCTCTAACCAACTGAGCTAGCAGGCCAAGTATATTAATTTGCCATACGGCATGGTGGGCCTTCACGGACTTGAACCGCGGACCGACCGGTTATGAGCCGGTTGCTCTAACCAACTGAGCTAAAGGCCC
>CATLDS010000075.1 GCA_949902685.1 uncultured Christensenellaceae bacterium
ATTGCTAAAATAATCGGGCATAGTGTGTTGTGCTCCAGAATAGGTGAAGTCCGCATATTTTATACCCAAGTGAATAGTTTTGGCTGAGAACGAATGAGCTCTAAGTCTATGTGACACTTTATATGCTAAATCATGCAAGAAGTTTTGTATCTCTTCTAACTCGGTCATATCTCGAACGGCAGTAGCGCCATTGCCTACACTCTTAGTATCCTCATCTTTAAGTGTAATTAATTTATCATCGTCCACACCAGATACAGCATTGTGGAGATATTCTCCAATGATGCCAAAATGTTCAGTTAAAAATTTCGTACTTTGATTATACAAGTCATATAGTGTGTTGATGTTCATGGTGCGTAATTTTCTAGCGGTATGTTTACCAATCATAATCATATCATCAATTTTTAATTTCTTGATAATCTCGATATGATTTTTCTCATCTATAATTGTTAGTCCCATTGGCTTTTTCATATCACTACCGAGTTTAGCAAGGGTCTTTCCCCATGATATACCTATAGATACCGATAGACCTAATTCTTCTTTTATTTGTTCTTGAATATGTCTAGCGAGTTCACTTGCTGTACAATTAAAGTAGTTTAAACTATCAGTGACATCCAGCCAACATTCGTCTATTCCAAAAGGTTCAATAATATCAGTGTATTGATAATATATCTTATGAGCACGTTCGCTGTATTCTTGATATTTGTCATGGTGAGGTGCGACACATATTAGAGTAGGGCACTTCTGTTTGGCTTCCCATATGACATCTCCAGTTCTCACTCCATACACCTTTGCTAAATAGTTCTTAGCAAGCACTACACCAGTACGTTTGTTGGGGTCTCCTGCTACCGCTACAGCATAATTCTTTAGGCTTGGGTTAAGTAAGCATTCGACAGATGCATAAAAGTTATTCATATCTATATGTAATATAACCCGTCTCTTATCCATGATTTTCTCCTCATTTATATTATAGAACATATGTTCGATAATGTCAAGAGAAAAAAGAGTAACGTCAATTACTCTTTGGAAAATTCATATATCGCCATACCTACACTGATAGGTAGGTTAAGGCTGTCAATTTTGTTATTATGTTTGATTAGTACACTTGTACCCGCATTAAAGTATTTGGTATCAATTCCATGTGCTTCATTGCCGAATATAAGTGCGTAGTTAGATTTTGGGGTAGAGAATGAACCTAGGATTGTCGTTCCGCCCAACATGAATAGATACTTTTTATAATTGTTGCTTGTTAGATATTCTTCCATACTATCATACTCTTTAATGTTGAGCATAAATATTGCGCCCATACTAGCGCGTACCACTTTGGGATTAAAAGGGTCTACCGCAGGACGAATAATTACAAGGTCTGTATATCCAAATCCAACCATAGTGCGCATAATAGTACCTAGGTTACCCATGTCACTTGGATTATATAGGACGATCTGTTTATTGTCGGTGAAGTTTGAATAATATTTTTTGAATACTCCTACAACAAAACAATTTTCTTTACTGCTAAGTTTGTTTATTGATTTATCATCGTGGATTATCTCAATTTTTTTCTTATTACAGATATCTATTAATTTATTAAGTTCATCGGTATAGATTGCTTTAGAGTGAATAAATACAGCGATTGCATATTCTGGAGCATTCTTAACTAATTCATAAGTGGGGTATGCCCCGAGAGAGTAACTTATATCTAAATCCTTATTATATTTTTCTATTTTCATATTAAGAATGATAACATAAAGCGAATAGAATATCAACTATATATACTGTGTTGATTAGATTGACAAATAGACTTAAAAATATTAACATATTCATATGAGATTCATAAATGTTAGTTTTATTAAGTCGGCGAGTAAAAAGGCTGAATTTATACTAGATGATTTGTCGCAGGTAGCAATAGTGGGTAGGAGTAACGTAGGTAAGAGTAGCCTTATCAATATGCTCACTAATAATAGTAAAATGGCTAAGACGAGCAGTACTCCGGGACGTACACGCTTAGTTAATTATTTTAATGTTAATAATCAATTCTATTTAGTGGATTTGCCAGGTTATGGGTATGCCAAGGCGAGTAAAGGTATGACTAGTGCGTGGGATAGTGTCATGAATGATTATTTCGTGGATAATGAAAGGTTAAAAGTGGTCTTGCTATTATTAGATAGTCGTCATAAACCAACCGACTTAGATAGACAGATGGTGGACTATTTAGCAGGCTTGGAAATACCTGTACTGCTAGTACTTACCAAGATTGATAAGATCTCTAGAAGTGAACTAAATCTCAATATCTCTAGTATATCTAAGGATTTGCGTTTTAGTAGAGAGAGAATAGTATCTACCAGTGTATTAAAGAAATTGGGTGCAGTAGAGTTGACTAAGGCTTTAGAAGAGTTTATTAATGTATAAAAAAACGACAAAAATATTTGCAAAAAAGTATTTTTTACAGTAAAATATATAACAATATAAATAAGGGGGATTTATGAAACAAACTAAAGTTGTACAGATTGGTTGTGGCAAGATGAGTAAGTACACTATGCGCTACGTTATGGAGAAAGGTGGTAAAGTAGTAGCAGGTTTCGACATTAACAAAAGACGTATAGGTAAGGATATCAAATGCGTTGTAGGTGGCAAGAGTGAATATGGAGTTCTCATATATGACGTGGCAGAACTTGAGAATAAATTAAAGGCGCTCAAGCCAGATGTCGCTATTGTTACCACTATGAGCTTATTGAAAGATGTTTATGATGTGCTCATGATTTGTGCTAAGTGCGGTGTGAATGCTATTACTATATGTGAGGAGGCATTCTATCCAATCAATAGTTCACGTAAACTTACTTTAGCATTGGATAAAGTAGCGAAAGCCAACAATTGTACTATCACAGGTACTGGATATCAAGATGTTAGTTGGGGCAGTCTCGTTACCGCTCTAACAGGTACTACTCATACTATCAAGAAGATTAAAGGTAAGAGTAGTTATAATGTAGAGGATTATGGTATTGCACTAGCCGAAGTCCATGGGGCAGGTCTAACACCTAAGCAGTTCGAGGCGGATATAGCTTCTGCTGATAATGTTAGTGATGAAGTTAGGAAGCAGATGATACAAAAAGGCGAGTTCTTACCCTCATATATGTGGAATGTGAATGGTTGGTTGTGTGATTATTTGGGTCTTACAGTTGTCAACCAGACGCAGAAATGTGTACCGCAGAAAGCTAAGACTGACCTTAATTCATCTACTCTTAAGATGACTATTAAGAAAGGTAACTGTGCAGGAATGAGTGCTGTGGTTACTACTACAACTAAAGAAGGTATTACACTCGAGACTCAGTGTATCGGTAAAGTGTATGCTCCAGATGAGTTTGATTGTAACGAGTGGACAGTAGAGGGCGAGCCTACGACTACAGTTGTTGTCAATAGACCTGCAACGGTGGAGATGACTTGTGCCAGTGCTGTCAATCGTATACCAGACGTTATTAAGGCAGAGCCGGGCTTTGTACCTACTTGTAAGATGGGCGTTATAACATATAAGTCTAAGATATAGAAAAATCCCACTTCTGTGGGATTTTTTGTATCGTGATTATGTTAATTATCTCGCATTTTGAGATTGCACAGATACCGCAGTTGGATATAATGGTAGATCGAATACTCCAGGGCATACATCCTCAGTAGTGAATGGTGTGCATGGTGGGATAGGACAATATCCATAACTTGGTACTAATACATCGACTACTGCTACTACTTTCAATATAGTAGTTACGCATCCGTCTACAGTGAAGCCTCCAGTAGTAGGGTTGTAAGTGCCATTAGTTAATACTACGCTACCGAATGCTATAACATCGATAGGTGTTAATGATGGCTGAGGTACATATAACACTACATCTTGCGAGATAGTTACAGTGCCATTAGCTGTACCAGGTACATTGTTTGCATCCGTGTATGTAACAACTACTGGTATATTAATATTAGCCTGTACTCTTGCGAAGTTTGGTCTATCCTCAAATCTGGTGATAGTGAGACCGGTTACAGTTGCAGTCGAGCCATTTGAATTACCGCTTACAAAAGTAAGTGGAGTAGCAGGATTGGCAGGATTGAAATCGGTCAAAGTTAGTGAATAGTTTTCTATATGAGATTGATTCATACAAGCATCGAATACCTTAGTTGCTTGGATACAAATTCTCTCACATAGACCATTCATGACGT
>CATLDS010000076.1 GCA_949902685.1 uncultured Christensenellaceae bacterium
ACTTATACGCAATAAGTTTTAATAAAATAGGCAATTTAATTTTGCATTTTTTTGTTTGACTATTATTATATTTTTATATATAATAATTAAGTATTGAAAAGAATTTTGAGAGGGACTATATGAAAACTGTAGATTTAATTCCTTTAATCTTGTTGGAACTCAACATTGAGGACAAATATGGATTAGATTTAACCAAATCAATAGAAACTAAATCACACGGGAAAATTGTTATTAAACAGCCTACTCTTTACACGATATTAAAAAAATTAGAAAAGAGCCGTTTTATCACATCATATTGGCAAGATAGTGATATTGGAGGCAAACGTCATTACTATAAAATTACAAGCAATGGAAGAATGCAAGTTTCTACCCTGCCATCATTTGAAACTCTTGTTAATAACATTCTAGCGAGCGAAAACACTGCAGACAGTACTCCTCAATCCACAACATCAGTTAAAGTTGAGTCTATCACTTCTATTAAACAAACTACTGTTGAAAGCAGACCAAAAGAGACTAAACCAAATGATAACTATTCTATATTTGATTTCCTAGGTAGCGAGCCAGAGCCTCAAAAAGAATCTATACTACCTAGTGAAGAAGTTTTTGCCGAGGAAACTATTGATACCACCACAGAATTTGAAGTCAACAAATCTAATTCAAATCTATTAAAAGATGAAAAAACTAAAGTTGACGAGGTTTTTGCATCTAACGAAAATGTTGCTAAATTCGCAGAACACTCTAATTCTACTCTTTCAAAGGAATATAAAGATCAGTTAAAAGCAATCTATGAGAGTAAAGATAATAGACAAGATAAGAAGCCGATTATAAACCCTGCCGTTAATTTTAATGAAATTAAATACGTGGATTACAATGATTTTAAAACTGATAAAAAGCATATTCAAGCTAAACAGACCTGCCAAAACATCTTGTACAAAGTGTTATCTACCTGTGCATATTTATTTGTAGTGTTGGTGCTAAATTGCATCATAACCAACTTCACAGGTAAAAGTGCGCTCTACTACTTCTTCTCTATCACAAGTTTATTCGCTCTCATATTCTACCCTACAGTTTACGCTTTCGTCTACGAGAAATTGAGGTTGAAATTTGTTAAACAACCACATAAGATTGATTTAAAGAAACGTAGTATCATCTTAATTTGCGTAGAAGTTATCATTATTCTAACTACTTTAATAATTAATATTTGTATAGGCAATAATACATTAAATTCATTATTTGGTATATCTAATTATGCTAGCCTTTATGCAATACTATTAATGAGTTTAACAATATTCGCTGATTTATTGTTTACATATTTATTCCTGATAAAAAAACATAAAAAATAGGAGTCGTATGATACCAGCACTTAGTATTAAAAATTTAACTAAAGTATATGGAAACAAGAAAGTTGTTGACAATGTCAGCTTTTCTGTATTTTCAGGACAGATTTTTGGATTTGTAGGCCCTAACGGAGCAGGTAAATCTACTACTATTCGTATGATTACTGGACTTACTCCCGCTACAAGTGGAGAAATTAGAATTTGTGGCTACAACGTTGAACACAATTTTAAACATGCTATAGATAATGTTGGAGCGGTTATCGAGATGCCCCAACTATACCCTTACCTATCAGGCATGGCTAATCTTAAACTATTTGCTGACTTCCACGGAGCCAAGGCTCATTCTCGAATTTCTAAAATTGTTAAATTAGTAGGTATGGAAAATCGTATCAAAGACAGAGTGTCTACCTACTCTTTAGGAATGAAGCAACGTTTAGGTATCGCACAAGCACTCTTAAACAAACCCAAACTTCTTATCCTAGACGAGCCAACCAATGGACTAGACCCTAATGGAATCGTTGAGATACGAAATATTTTGCGTATACTAGCCAACAAAGAACATATGGCAATTATTATCTCTAGTCATAATCTTGCCGAACTTGAGCAACTGTGCGATGTCATTGGTTTGATTAATAATGGTAGAATAATAGAACATAAAACCATGCTTGAAATATCTAACGAATTAGCGGATAGACAGAGAGTACAATTCCAATGCAACTACCCTAACTATGCGGCTCAATTATTAAAGAAAAAATACCAAATTAAAAGTAAAGTTATCGGTACTTCTATAATATTACCACTTAGAGAAAACAATATTGCGACTATTATTTCTTATCTAACGTATAAGAAAGTTAAAATTTATGGTATCAAGAAAATTCAAAAATCACTTGAAGAATTATACTTTGAAATGTTGAATAGCGACAGACCCTCCAGTAGCATAGTCTAAATTACACTAGGAGAAAATATGTTTAAAGTTTTTAGAGCAGAGATTAAAAAGATGATATCTAAGCCCGGAATTTATGTTCTGGCTGTTTTGCTTGCTGTAATATTAGTACTTGGAGTTTTCATATATAAACCAACAATTGTTAAAGATGAAACCCTTGAATTTACCAATAAATCAGCTTTAGAAAATTACAATCGTTTTCTTAGTGAAGATGGAAGTAATGGTTACAAAATTTCAGCAGACAAATCAATCACAATAACAATTAATAAATTAAATAACTATACAATTGAAGGCACTAATTATAATGAATATATCAGTTCACAGATTAATTCATTTAATATCGCACTAGCAAATTACCGAAATTATTCTAATTTACCATTAGAGGATCGTGATGAAGCAATCAAACAAGCAAGAAGAAACGCAGTGGTCAATACGCTTAACAATCTATATTCGACAATCAATAGCGGTATCAACCTTGCAACATCTGGCTCTTACCCTATCATTACATCTAAGGCCAATTATGAAAACTTAGAAAGATTATATAAGTTATCGTACGATTTACTACGCCAAGACACAAATGAAGTAGGCAAAGTTTGTGAAGAATTTGACAAGAAATATAAAAATGATTTATTCCAATCTATAGACAATCTTACCTACCCTCGTTTAGCCGATAATACTTTCACAACTTACACTTCAACTGAAAAAAATACCAGATATTCTAAATTATTGCAAAGACTTGATGATACAATAGCAGATATTACCGCACTTGTCGAAGAATGTAAAAAAGACAATAACTCACTCAAACCCGAAAACATCTCTAAGATGGCAGAATTATGTACCAAGTATGTAAATATCTGTAATCTATACTCATCTTTGGTTGAATACGAATTAGTATCCAATGCTCTAGGTTCAGTAAGTGTAAATAATCAAATTGATTTATTGCATTTGAATAATAGGTCTGAGTACGACACTAACTCAAATCTAATTAAGTATATTTACCTATTTGATAATAACAAAACAAATGCGGATTATGCCCGACCTTTAACAATAGGAGTAACTTCTAACGGCGATATCAATGCGTATGATTATTCTTACTTTATACTAAGACTATTCTCATTTGTTATAATTGCTTATGCAATAATGACTGCTTGTCACTCTATTGCTGGTGAGATTAAAGAAGGCTCAATGAGATATTTCGCGATACGTCCAGTAAGTCGCGCCAATATATACTTCGGTAAGATATTAGCAATCTTCACCATGTCTACAATTATCACTATATTTAGTACGATTATTGCGTTCTTTGTAGGTTGGTCTATCTATGGTATAGGCAGTCTCAATATTTTAACAATATTTAATAGTACTAATGCAATAGTCATACATCCTTTCGTAATGGTATTATTATATGTTGCTAGTATGCTCTTTGAATTATTGATATACGTAAGTATCGCTATGTTGTTGTCCACACTACTTAAATCCGACCTACTATCCGTAACATTAGTGTTGTTACTATATCTCGTGAATACCTTGTTACCTATGTTCGTTGGAGGAATTAATAGTGCTTTGACCTATTATCCATTCTCTCACATATCATTGTATGCATTGTTTGGTAGTTCAATATATGCACCAGCGAACAACTTCTTTAACCTATTATTAGGAGCTAAAGTGTATGTTGGTACTAACATCATAGTAACATCTTGTGTAATACTTGCAATAATCTTAATTGTTAATATTACATCAACACAAATCTTCAAGAAAAAAGAATTATAAAAAATAAAAATGCTAATTTACTTAGCATTTTTTGCTATCTCACCGGTAGCCAATTCATCACAACGATTATTATATTTATTATCCGCGTGACCTTTCACTTTAATCCAATTAATTTTATGCATATTAT
>CATLDS010000077.1 GCA_949902685.1 uncultured Christensenellaceae bacterium
CTGTTAGTAAAATATTTTGTGACAAGTATAAATTTGAATACATCTCTGCTGGACAGTTGATGCGCGACATTGCAGTAGAAAAGAATTTTGAAGACATCTTATCTTTCACACAGAGTGATAATATTAAAGATACAGATATTGCTGTAGAGAAATGGACAGCAAAAATTGGTGAAACACGTCTAGATGAGGACATAATAATAGATGCTCGACTAGCATGGTTCACTATTCCCAAATCATTTAAAGTATTCATAGACGTCAGTATGGATACAGCAGCTCACCGTCTGTTTAATTCCAAACGCGAAAATGAACAAGTCGATTCTATAGAGGAAGCGAAAGCAAGCCTTATCGCAAGATGGGATAGAGAAAATACAAGATATAAGAAAACTTACGGAGTTGACAACACCGACCCAACAAGATATGATTTGGTAATCTCTAGCGAAAACACTTCACCTCAAGATATTGCAGAGAAAATATATTTAGAATACTGTAAGTATATAAAGAAATAATAGAACGGACTTCTACACCTAGTCCGTTCTTTCTTCATATAATGGCAGTATGAAAAAATGGCTCAAGTTACTTTTAGTTTTAGTTTTCTTCGCACTGATTAGCGTATCTATATATTTCATTCTTAGAGCATTCGGTATTACTGATATTGACACATTGAGAACAATTATAGAACGATCTGGAAAATTTGGTGTAATTGTTTTCTTATTAATTGAAATATTACTTTTCACTCTATTATGCTTCGTGCCTGTAATGAATACCGCCACAGTAGTGTTAGGTATATTATTATTTGGAGCAAAAACTGCATTTATCACCTCGTATATCGCAGGTTTCGTCTCTGCTAGTATATTGTTCTTCATTGGAGACAAATTCGGTGAACGTCTAGCAGCTAAATTAATCGGCAAACAAGAACTAGAGAATGTTCAAGATTTAGTGGACAGTAAAAGTAAAGTCCTCCTCCCGCTAATATTCCTAATCCCCGGCACTCCAGATGAGGCAGTAAGTCTAGTCGCTGGTATGACGAAAATGAAATATTGGTATTTTGCAATAATATGCTTACTCTTCCACGGACTCGACGACTTAATAGTATGCTTCTTAGGTAGTGGACTAATAAATTGGGCTAGTCTTACTGTGTTCGATTGGTTATTATTTGTAAACTTAGTCATAATTGATATTTGGCTAGTGTACAAAATACAGAAGGCAATAGAAAATAAAAAAGACAAAAAGAAGTAGGCATTCCCCTACTTTCTTTTATTAATACGGTTTAAATATGGATTATCGAAATCTTGTTTGTTAGTCTGCCTCGCTCTAGCAATCGCTAGTTCATTCTGCCCAACCTCTTGATTAATCGTACTACCCCCAGCAATATACGCATTATCTCCTATCTCAATTGGTGCAATTAAGTTACTGTTAGAACCCACAAACACATTCTTCCCCAACTTACACCTGCTCTTAATCTCTCCATTGAAATTGCAAAACACCACTCCGCAACCGATATTACAGTTCTCTCCCACGTCTGCATCCCCGATGTACGCAAGGTGTGCCATTTTGCAATCATTAGCAATGGTAGAATTTTTTATCTCTACGAAATTGCCAACTCTGCAATTATCTCCCAACTTTGTCTTATCTCGAATATGTGCAAATGGCCCTACTGTACAGTTAGAACCAATGATAGAGTCCTCTATAAAGCTTGACTTAACAATCGAATTATTTTCAATATCACTATTTTCAATTACTGAATTTGCCCCTATGATACAACCATCATGTATAGTAGAGTTTTTTATACTTACACCTCTTGCAACAGTTATACTTCCACATATTGTGACGTTAGTAGATATGAAAACATTGTCTCTTTTTAACTCCTCACGATCTGTATTGTTATCTATCAAAAAATTTTCCATATACTATATATATGGCGTAGGAAACTAAACTTTACCATTAAACAAAATTTGATTGAGAATGTATTGCCAAATATTTCAAAAAAAAGTATAATGTCCGTATGGAGAAAAAGAAATTGACACTAAAAGACTCTAGCCTATCATTCATAGGCAGTTTTTTAATAAGTCAAATAATGATTATCTTCTTATTATTGTTCAGTTATGTCATCTGCTTATTAGCAGGTATTGACAGTAGCAAAATAACTGATTTTTTAGACCACAATTGTTATGGATATCTCATTAAATCAATCTTCTTCATGGGTGGAATATTATTAACATTTTTCTTATTTAATCGTAAAAAAGACAATAAAACAATTCAAAAACCCAGCATTAAGAAAATGTTTTTATATATTCTTATAGGCATATTAGGTTTCTTTATGCTTGTACCTATAGTGAATTGCTTTAATGCATTACTATTACATTGGGGAGTTAAGTTAAGTGAATTTCCTTATGAATTGAATGTTGCTAGTTATTTTATGTCAATTATATCTCTCGTTATTATCCCAGCAGTAATAGAAGAACTATTGATGCGAGGCACAATATTGAAAGGTATGAAAGGATATGGACAAGCATTCACAATAATCATGACTGCAATTATGTTCGCCATGTTCCATATGTCTATAGAACAAATGTTGTTCCCTATTTTGATGGGTTTACTACTATCTGTAATAATGTATCACGAAGATAACATAATATATTCTATTATAGTCCATGCGGTTAGCAATTTCTTATCTGTCACTATGACGTATTTAAGAGTTCCTTTATTCATAAATCATTGGGCATATATCTTATTAGCATTCTTATTACTAATCGCATTCTTAAGTATCGTATTATACTTTACATTCAAAGGAAATAAAACTTCAAAACATCTTACAGCAAGTAAAATAGATATTCTATATTTTATAGTGCCTATAATCATCATGATTATATTCTGGATAATAATCAATTTAAACAGATAATATGAAAAATAAAACATTCTTTAAAATCAATTTAATATATTTCGTGGCAATGATCTCGGTTGCCGTTGTCTTTGTTTTAGGCTATGCAGGCTTACTACAAAATGAGATTTTAAGTACACTTGTAATACAGGTTGTCGTGATGTTTGCCATACCACTACTGATGTATACAATGATGATTAGTAAGAATACGAAAGCTACCTTTAAGGATTTTGGTTTTAAATCAATAACTGGTAAAATGGTGCTTATATCTATTGCATTGGGATTCGTCTTATATTTCATCAATGTATTTGTTGCAGATTTCTTCTACGGTATCATCTCTCTATTGGGATTTGAAGTAATTGGCAGTAGCGAAACTGTAGTAGTGAATTACGGATTGTTATTAAAGGAATTCATTTTCTCAGCCGTTTTCCCCGGGATCTTTGAGGAATTTTTGCACCGTGGAATGTTAGTCCATGCAGGTAAAAAATGTGGTAACACTAGACTATGTCTAATCGTTTCGTCTATATTATTCGGCTTGATGCATATGAGTATTACTAAATTCTTTTACACTGCTATTTTAGGTCTATTAATGGGTTATGTCGCTATAGTAGCCGATAGTATCTACCCTACTATGATAATACATTTCATGAATAATGCCCTCGCCACTTATTTTGTATATGGTTACTATCTACATCTACCACTAGCAACAGCGATACGTAATCTAGAGATGGCAATAGCGAATAATATATTCTTATTCGTATTAATCGTATCGGTCGGCGTGATAATACTTGCACAATTATATATATTGTTTACTCGAATGATGCTACGAGCACGATGTAAACGAGATGTACAAAAGATTATTAGCTCGCTAGAATTAGCAAATCTACCAATAGAACAAGCACAAGCAAAGATTGACCTAGCCAACGAAATATTATCTAAAAGCGAGAATAGCATAACTAAAATTATACCTAGCGGTACCAAGTTTAAATTTCTTGACAAAGTATTCATGATCACTTGCTTCGTACTCGGCGGATTGATTACAATATCAAGTTTTATATGGGGAGTTATGTAAATGCAAAAGATTAATATTATCACGATGGGTGATATTAAAGAGAAATATTTAAAAGATGCCATTAATGAATATACCAAACGTCTATCTCGATTTGCAGAAATCAAAATCATAGAGCTAGATGAACACAATCCTAAATCAAATAATGAAAAAGACATATTAATCGCACTTAATAAAGATGCTGAATACATTAAAAAATAT
>CATLDS010000078.1 GCA_949902685.1 uncultured Christensenellaceae bacterium
CCCTTTTTCATCAATCCATCTACGATAATATCCTCTGGTTGAAATTGCTTCATTAACTTAATTGCTTTAGACGCACAATCAAAATAATTGGGCGCTCTACTATATTTTAATGCGAGTGAATTGTCAATGTATTTTAAGTCAACTAAAAATATATCTACATACTCCTTTAGTCCCGATATACTCTCACTACTCTCATAACCGCTACTATTCCACACAATCGGTATGTTGGGTTTATAAATTTTTAACGCTTCTATTATTTGATATGTAAAGTGTGACGGCGTGACTAGATTGATATTATGCGCTCCATGTTTTTCTAATCTTTTAAATATATGCGCCAATTTTTTTATGCTAATATTACGTCCCTTGTTACCATGACTGATAGGATAATTCTGGCAGTACACGCATTTAAGATTACAACCAGTGAAAAATATCGCACCACTACCCTTACTGTCTTCTGCGCCACTAATTATTGGCTCTTCAAAATGATGGTACATCACCTTACTAATTCTAACCGTATCTCTCTGTGCACAGAAGCCAAGGTGTTTCGTTCTATCTACATTACATCCCCTTGGACACATATTACAAATCATATATTGAGTCTATTAAAATAATGTCGAAATGTCAAGTCATGTTCTAAATAGAGCGATTGTCCAATAAAATAGTGTGAAGATACTTTCTGGAGGTGTGATTTGAAAAAGAAATTATTTTTATCTTTAATGTTACTTGTAGGCGTATTCTCATTCAGTGCGTGCGGAAACAATAAAATAGATTTAAACAACTATTTAATCGAAGAGCGCGAAAATCTATTTGTGGCAGAAGGACCGTTATACACTGCAACCTACTCTTCTGGTCAACGTGAAAAAGATTATGCTCTCGATGGCGTGCGAAACGAAATGACCGACTTCGGTATCATATCATTTAGTAGAAATGACAATGCCCCACTTGCTAACGATACATATACTTATGTGATAACTATTGACGGACAAGAATACACTGGATTTTTAGAGAAAAGCCCTATAGACAATACTTGCTCTGTAGATGTAGGTGTCAAGGTATCAAATGACGCTGAAATGAACATCAAAATTTCATTCACTGGATATACTTTCACTGGGGATTTAATTAGTGCATCAAAAGATTTCTCTGTAGATAGCAAGGCAGCATTAAAAATAGCCAATAAAGAATTAGGTGAAGAATTAAAAAATATCACCGCTGACAAGAATAATTCTCTTGAAGCAGTGATGAAAATTGTGAAAGATTACTCTAATAGTGAAACCAAAAGATATTATTGGTACATCGGTGCGGTGTCTACTAATGGTGACACTGTAGGAATACTAATAGATACTACTAACGGAGAAGTAGTAGCAACTAAGGCTTAGTAAAACTAAGCCTTTATTTTTATCCTATTTAAAAGATATTTATTATCGTCTGCAAGATTAAATGCATCCAAAAAGGCATCGTCCATGTCTTCTTGATTAAGTAATCTAACGACTTCATCTACGAGATTAATTCCATCGTGTCTAACAATAGTCAAATCTTTAGACGCAATCTCAAGGTTAAGCGATAGTTTATTCAGTATCGCCTGTCCTACGAATGAAGAAAAAAATGTAAAGAAATCATTTCTAAAATTAAATTTACAATGAACTCCTACCACTTCGCATAGTTTCGCCACACACAATTCCCTTACGCGCTCTTTTACATCTGTAGACTGTAAAGAATCTGGGTTAATCTTGAGATAGTCGCCCACTTTTTCACATATATTGTTGTTCATCTCTAACACTGTCATATAGGTAGTATATCATTGTTTTGTACAAAATGTCAATAGATTTTGTACAATTATTAAATATTTGATACTTTTAAGTAATCTTCATGCTCACGCTCAAATCTCAATTTCATTTCCTTATATTTCTCCGACAGGTCAAATATGTATTTTTGCTTTCCTTCAAGAGTTAGAGATGCATAATACTTGTTATCGATTAATTCTTTAATAGGATTGATGATTACTTCCTCTCTAGATAACAATTTACGCACTCTATCATACAATTCTTGCTCGTGTACTCCTAAGCATGATTTAGCATAATTCACCTGCTCGAAGACAGTCTTTTCCTTATTAAAATTTCTCATTCTTGACTTAGCATCACGTGCTAAAAAATATAACTTTCCTTTAATTTTTCTACGCATAATTTCCCCCTTTAATGCCGATAGTACGATAATATAAAATATTAAAAAATAGACAAAACATTTTGCTTGATAATTTTTGTCTATTTTTGTTTAGTTTTGGTAATTTCAATGTAAATTTGAAACATGATAGTATTTACAAAAAATGATTTTTCTAAACTTTTTTAAATCACAATAAAAAATGATGCGACACCTTAAAATGCCACATCAAATTTAATCTAAACTTTATACGAGAAGAATACTATTTCCCATTATTAATTTTGTCTATACGTTTAAGAGTTTTATCAAAATATGAACTGATTTCCTCTAAAATCTCTAATGCTTTTTTCTTAGTCATTAGTCACCTCAATAACATCTTCTTTATCTGTTATTAAAGCATCAAGATCCTCAATAGCAGATTTTTTTAATTTTTCAAATTTCTCTTTTTTCGCTTCTTCTTTTGCTTTTGCTTTCTCATAATCTAGTTTGCGCTTTGTAATTATAGCGATGCATTTATTTGCTAGTTTTGTTGATCTTCTAATCTCTCGTTCATCATTCTCATTTGCATCATTTATATCACTTCTAATCATCTCTAGAATTGCATTTTTATATCTAGACAACTCAGCATCGTTTGCCAAAATTTTTTCCGGTAATTTTTTGCAAAGATCCGTTAAACTTTCATAGAATTTTCCACTGGCAACTGCGTATCCATATTTCCCCTCGTTCTTGACCTCTGCAATGCAATCATATAGAGAATATATACGATCAAATCCAGCCGGGATAAGCAATTCACCTGTTTTACCAGAGCGAATGCCAAATTTACCATTTGACTTTGTATAGATTAGACCATTCTTAATTTCAATATTAGAATATAAGCATTCAAAAACTGTTTTCCCAGTTCTATCTATTGCTCCGTATTTATCATTTTTTTCTACTATTACTAGATCTGTACCACTAAGGGAGTATATGTCATCAAATTTACACTCAGTGATCTCTTTCCCTGTATCATCACAGAGTCCACGTTTACGACCTAATCCTACTTTTATTAGGTCTTCATCAAAATCACGAATATCATCATACTTGCATTCAACGACTTCTTTTCCCGTTTCATCTATGAATCCCAACTTACCATTTAATTCTACTCGTATATATTTTGAGTGGATATCACGAAAAACTTCATCATATTTAAATTCACAAATTTCCTTGTCTGTCTCGTCTACTATGCCCCATTTTCCGTTTAATTTAACGCCCGCTAAATTTCTACACCATTCTACGCCCTCATATTTTGGATTGGCAATTTCTTTACCTGATCTTTCTATAAGTCCCCATTTGTCATCTATCTTAACACCTATTAAATGTCCGCAGGATTTTACTTTATCATATTTGGGCTCAACAATTTCACGTCCCGTCTCTTCGTCTATAAAACCCCATTTACCATCTAATTCTACCGCTATAACGTCCCCATATTTTAGATTAACATCAGTATATTTAGGTTCAATAATTATCCTATTAGTGTTTTCATCTTTAAACCCATATAATTGAACATTACTACCCTCAACTCGCTCTCTAAACAAGCGTATCATATCAACCTCCCAACATATTCGAAAACAATATGTAATATATTTATATTCTAGCATTAATAGGTAAAATTGTCAATATCTGCAAGTGAAATAACGCTATAAATCAATATATTGATGCTAGATTTATAACAAAGAATGAAGGAATATTCCTTCATTCTTTTAATTGTAATATTTAAATAAATTTTCGTTGAACTGAAAATGCATTAAGTCTATTGTTCATCTTTAAATTCGTAGCCACATTTCTCACAGAATGATGCCATGCCACTATTCTTAGTTTTGCAGTTAGGACAACTTTTAAGTCCCAGTCCTGTATGCTGTTTAGTTCCGCAATGTTCACACACTATAGCACCTTTAGTGATAGGTCCACCACAATTGTCGCACAGACGAGCACCATTA
>CATLDS010000079.1 GCA_949902685.1 uncultured Christensenellaceae bacterium
GTTATACTCTAAATTATTAGTAACGAAAGACGAATATTGTCTATTAGTCATCAATACGAATGTATTAGTTTTAGTGTCGAAATAATCTAATTCTTTATCTACCTTAATATCTGCATATCTATTAGTTATTTTAACATCTATACTTGCCAGTATATATATTGAAGCATATCTAATAGTTATTGTCTCATTATGTGCGGTATTAGCATCCTCAAGCCATAAAGTAGTAAATGTTTCATCCCTCAAATTGAAGTCTAAGAGTGAATTATTTTTATTAGATGTGATAGTCAAATTAGTATATGGAGGATTAGAGATATTCTCTAAATTTGTTTCATCCGCATACATTACAATCTTATCGCCATTAATCGCACCATATGTCTCGGTTAGTTTATACTGCTTCAATTCAAATAACGAACTTAAACTATATGTATCTGCACTATCGAATTCGTTAGCTACTGTTTTAATTACTATATTAGGACGAACGTTTATATCATAAGTCGCGATAGTAGTACCTTCATAAGTAAATGTGATAGAACTTGTACCCTCTCTAAATGTGTAAACATTTTCCGCTTCATTCTTAGTAGCATTAGTAACAGTGTATTCTACTACACCCGAACCCGAAGAGTTCTTAATACGGATAAGTGACTGTTGATTGAAATTACCTGTATTAGTCTCCTCTACTAATAAAACTTTAGTCCCAGCATAAATCGTATTCTGCCAAGCTTCATTGAGACTAATCTCAATACTAGATGTAAACTCTAATGTAATAGTCTTAGGAGTAGTAACAGTACGAGATGATATATCGAACGAAAGTTTTAATTTGGTGTAGAAATAACCTGTCCTAGAGAATTTCCAATACCCGTCATTGTCTTTAATGGCTGTAAGCACTGAATTATTATTTTCTGTGACTATTTCGTATCCATTATCAATCTCTATTACTTTTAACCCTGCTCCGCCACCAAATTCAATGTTATGTATATTACCAACCTCGATTAACGGGCTTCTTAGCGATATTGGAGTATCATTATGTGTATAACTTACTAAACTATCTTCTGCTAATAAGTATTCATTATTTGAGACTTCACGTACACTGGTAGCACTGGTAATTTTAAACGAGTTATTAGAACCATTCATCTCTGGTAATACCTTGACTAATAGATATCTATAGATAGATCCCGAACTAATGGTTACCATAGATTCACCCACTCTGTAACCAGATCCATCCACGCCGAAAGCGAATACATCTGTATTCATGCTATCGTATACAATATTGTGTGTTACACCATTAATCAAAGGTGAAACAATGAAACCTGACCTTGTGTTGTAATTAGATGTGGAATTAAAGAATGAATTAATATCGTCTATCTCAACATAATCTGCGTTATTATTATAATACAATCTATAATTGTACTGATAGTTATTGCTCTCATAAGATATAGTAATCTCTACGTGTGGAGAGGTTGTCTCTCTAGCCACAGCATCACTAGTAGGTAGGTTAACATTCAAACCATTGAAGAGTTTCAATCCTATCTCTGTAGGTGCGGTAGAACGTATGTATATCGGCTTAGACACTCTACTAATCTCAGCGTAAACAAAACTAAATGTCACATATGCTCCACTCTCGGTGAAAGCACCATCAACTTTATATGGCACTACCAAACAATTATTGGCATTGTCATACCAAACATCTCCGTTGATATATATATTGCTTGGGTTAGTGGTTACTACATCTCCGTTTGAATTATGGAGAGCAAATACTAGATTATTGCGTATAAACTCTGTCAAATTATTCTGTGATACATTCCAAATATTGCTAATCATATTCGGTATAGTGTCACTAGATATTTGCAACATATGATTATCTGTATTCTCAACTACAGTCACACTGCTGTCGGTAATATCTGTATAATTGTCTTCTACAAAATCAATTGTAGTCTCACTCGCTATTAATTCATACTCAACATTAATTGTGATAACATTAGAATTGTCAATATAATTTCTTCTAGCAACATTGTTTAATGATTTAATGTCTGTATTTAAACTAATGATTTTCTCAATTAACTCTTCAGCCGTTTGATTATACTCATTCATTAGTTGCAACAAGTATAGATTAGTACCTAAATTCTTCGCACCATCGCGCACACGTACCTTATTATAGAAATGTATTTCATCCTCATCTTGTACAATGTAACCCACTAGAACATACTCTCTAGCATTATCTCCTGTACCAATTGTGTATCTTACATCATCTATGACATCTATGTCGTATTGACCATCAGCATTATATGGTGTAACTAAGACTGTAGCATTGTAACTACCAGACTTAATATTCACTATATCATCTAATGACAACTCTTCATACTGAGGACGATATATATCTTGTACCTTTACATACTTCACAGATAGAGTATGTTCGCCCTTACCTATAATATCGAATGTGAAATTGATTTCACTAACTCTAACATCTACAGCATCGAATAAAAGCTTGCCACCATTATTATTTACAACTAGAATTCCCAATACAAGCGACTCATTCTCTTTCAATGCCAGTTCGTTCTTAACAATGATGTTCCAAGACTTGTTCTTGCCTGAACCAGATACGGATTTCAATTCAAAATTAAATTCAGTCGCTCTCGTGTAAGTAGCATCTACGCTATTGTAAATATAGAAATCCAAGAAACTGCCCGTTTTCAATAATTTAATGCAATGTGTATCAAGACCCGCATCGTCCAAAATTCTTTCGTAAAATGCTAGCCCATTAGAACATATCAACTCGTGCTTAACTCCAAGTCCATCAGTAAACGTGATAGATGAAATTACAGTTTTATTGGCAATCTTAATTTGACCTAGATTGATGATAAAACGCGTTGATGTATTCTGTTCACATATCTCTATTGTATTAGTACTATCGTCATAAGTGCTGGTATAACTATAATCAAGGGTGCTATCAATCAAATCAAAGCCTGATGCGAAACGTATAGTATTATAATCCGTGCCCTGATTGAATACTATTCTTTTACCTGTAGTTGATTCAAATGTCACACCTGCATTAGACCAGTTAGACGGATAATTACTCTCATCCAAAGTGAAATCCACTTCGTTAAAACGTAATTCGCTATCTCTACCGTCACGTTTCATGAATAGTCCTAGGTTGTTGTTATTAACACCCTCTTTATTCGCATTTAATGTAATATAGTTATTATATTTACCTGTTAAAGTTTGTTCAGAAATTGCAATGTATATTTTTCCTTCTATTTTAAAAATATCTTGAATTTCAAATCTATCTAATAATTGTCTTACACAAAGATCAATCATTTCATCAAGAGATTTAAAGAAAACATCAATATCTCCATTAGCTTTAATACCAAGTCTAGGAAGATTAATAGATGTAAAACTTAGATTGCCTCTACGATTACAGATTTCTCTAGTAGGATCATATACATTACCAATTACACGAGTTCTACAACCCATATATGCAATTTCAGTTTCAGGATGTCCTTCCTTATAATATTTCAGATTAAAAGGAGCATCTACAAAACTAAAATTCGGGAATAATCTCTTAGCAGAACACCTGATAGATAATTTGAATAGATCATAATTAGGATCTCCAGAATTATAGTTAACTCCTTCCTTTACTCTAAAAATCTGAATTGGGAAAATAGGAGTTTCTCCATTTCCTAATCCAGCTTCTGTAGAAAGAAGAATATTCTTTATAGCCATTCTACCTTCAGGTGAAGTATCCATTCCATAGTTAATAGAACTAAATGGGGTTTGTGCACCTGCACGAGAATGCATTGTATTTAAATTATGGATAAGAGCTTCCATAGCTTGGTAAGTAGCTCTATCTGTTTCTTTAACTGCCATAGAATGTGCAAAATCCTGACAATCTTCAAGCATACTATCAGAAATATAAAATTCTTTTAAATCATCTTTAAGAATCTTATATTCAATATTTTTATATTTATCCCAATTCTCTAATGTAGGAATTAGGTTGTGTTCTTGTCTAATACGATCTCGAATACCACATAAATGAGATTGCATATCAGATGCAATATTATTACGCAGCATTAATGCTTTATTTAAATTACTAATATAAAGCCTTGAAAATGTCTTTTTAACCCCTTC
>CATLDS010000080.1 GCA_949902685.1 uncultured Christensenellaceae bacterium
CGAATTTCTGTGCCAAGCGAGCCTATCACTTATCTCGTGTATCATCCTACTATGATAATCAATATCACGTTCACTCATGTAATGCTCTGCTACCACATAGATGTTGCCATCATAATCAACCGCATACCAATGGCATGAAAGTGGATTTTTCAATCCCGGGTCAATCGACAATCTATCCTGCCAGTCATAAAGTATCTCAAATGGCGCAATTACATGGACATTCTCATCGAACTCAGTATATACTCTTCCACCCACGTCCAAAAATTCACCATGTTCACGTGCTCGCAATTCTTCGCTAGACATGCTTGCTTTCATTGCTTGCTTGGCGCTTTCTTCTATATAGGGATTGTCATCCCACGATATAAATTCATACCAAACGTTATTATCGTTATGTCTATTAAGATATATATCTTCGTATACGAAAGTCATACCCTTTAATGGTGTCATGGTGGCGAATATATCACCATTAGTATCAAGCACTCGCATCTTACATTCTTGATATATATCGTATGGAGGTTCTTCATCAAACCAAACATAATCTAGACTAGTACCTTGAAACTTCTCTCTACCTTGGTCACACGTTTTAAATCCAATTTTACTAGTACTACCAAAGACATTTTTAATCAAAATATAGTCTATAACACCATTAGCATAATTGTCCTTTCTGCCAGACAACATGACTACATCTACTATCCAATCGGGATTGATATATTTTAAAATTTTATTCTGTGCCACATCGCGTTGCACCTGAGTGGACAGACTAACGACCCAACCACTAGTCGCCTTATTAATCTCGCGATATGGATGACTACCTCTAGCAAAATAAACCACCTCTACCGCTCCGCATTCTGTCTTACCTGTACGGTTACCACCGAAAACCCAGCGATTTTTTTTTATACATTTATGAAATGCTAATTGCTTGATATGTTTTTTTTCTCCAGTGTTGTAAGTGAGTAATTTATTTTTCTGTTTTCTTTCTGCTTGTAGGCGTTCAATCTTAACAATCTCTTCTACCAAATTCATTTTCACCATAATTTATACTAAAACTCGTCAAACTCTTCTTAAACATGCCAAAATTAATAAAAATTTTTGTGATAAAATTTTCGTATGATTTTATTATTGTTATTTTTAATATGTTTTCAATCTGTGACACTTCCTGTTTATGCAAGTGAGAGTGTCGTTCATTACGCACGTATAATGTTTGATGATGTTTATCTATACAAGACCACAGTAGATATAGACGAATATACTAATGTTCTGTTTAGCCTACCAAAAACATATTTCGTGCAACTTCTAGATAATGCAGGAAATGACTTTTTCAAAGTAAATTATCTAAATTTTACAGGGTTTGTAAAAAAGGAATGTGTACAAACAATTATTGGTACACCTAGAACTCCTTATCTAGAAAACATATCCTTTAGAGTATATTCCGAACAGAGTCGTGATTTAAGAAATGAACCAACCACGCAGGGCGGAAGTTCTCAGCAAGTAGCATACATACCGCTATATTCACGCAATCTAACATATTATGGTGCAATACAGGGAGAAAGCCTAATAGAAGAACGAACTAATATATGGTATTATGTAAAGTATTCCGCTGATAAAGATTATTATGGATATGTATATAGTGACTTTTGCGATAAATTTAGTGATATGCCACTGAACACTGAAGAAGTAGTGTATACAACCTACCCCGACTTCGGTAAAACAGAAAACTACAACCCCTCTGCAGTACCTCTAGAGAGTAATACTGCTGGTATCATTATTGGCATATTGACCGTACCTGCCCTAATATTCGTTTTTATGGTTCTAAAAGGAACTAAACTAATGCGCAAAGAAAAAACCTCATCAAAAGAGATTAAAGATTATCAATTCTAGATTGATGCAACCTCTGTCTTAAACGACATACGTCTATCTTTAACCTCTTCTCGTACACCTATAATCCACTCTTCTGTATTAAGTATACTAATGAGACTATTATAATATTTTGATTGATTGAGTGCTTCTGTCAATTTCTCGAACGCACGCTCAATCCTCCTAAATGCCGTACGCTCTTTTAACTCTAATACTCCGCATATCTCATTTACTGAGACGTTATAATTCATCTTAAGTAATAATACCTTCTTATCATTATCTGGAAGTGAAGATATTGCCTTATCAACTATAACCTTCAAGTTAATTAGTTGATTTTTCCTTTGCATAAGGTCTATAATATTGTTGAACACATCATTTGAGCCATATTCTTCAGTATATGGGCCAAAATAATAAGCGTGATTTTTGATAAATTTATCTATCACATCACACCGTTTGTTTAGCAGTTTATAAATCTTAATAATTGCTTCGCTATCATAAATTGTTATCATACCTCTCCTCTTCAATTTTCATTGTGAGTATATTATACGAATTAATGAAAAGTCAAGAGGATATGTCACTTTTTTACAAAAATGACGCTTTTTCGACAGTAATTTGAATAAAAAATGACAATATTGTCGAACATATGTTTTATTTTGAATAAGTTTGCAATAAAAAAAGCACATATGTATGAGTGCATTTTTTATAAAGCGTTTTCGTCTAATACAGACGCTAATTTAGATACTGAAACCTCATAAGCAATCATTTCAGTTATATTTTCTTCACCCTCTAGATGCTTATTATATTTTCTACTTTGAATACGTCCCTCTAGGTCTAACTTAGTTCCTACTGGTAATTTACTCACGAATTGAGCATTCCTACCCCATGCTATACATGGTATGTAGTCCGATTTATCATAATTACGATTGACCGCTAGAAGTATATCGCTAATCTCTCTATTAAATGGAGTTACTCTATATATACTTGGTTTACATATAAAACCAGTAAGTGAGATGCTGTTAGGATTAGCTAATTCATCCCATTCACATACTTCACGGCAGAAGACAGATAAAATAAGCTTACTCCTACCATCTACTACTTTATTAAAACTTCTAAACTGACCACGCATAGCAAAATCATCACCTACATTCAATGTTTTGCCTGCTAATAATTTCGATGAAATGACTATTGGAAGTCTGTCCACCTCTCCACTAAGACGTGGCACATCAAGATTGAACGAGTAAAAATCCTCATCTATTACAGAATGATTAAATTTTACCGTGCTTGCGACCTGCCCTTGAAGATAAACTTTATTGTTGTTTAACATATCATGATTCATTTGTTCTCTCCTATTTATTTTTGCTTAATTTGTGTACCTTGTGAATTTATCGTAAAGTTGTCATAGTATATAAGTTGCCCAATTGGTACGACTTGGGTCTTGTTGGTCTTGAAATACTCTAATATCATCCTCAGTCCACCTATAATATTATCGCTATTATTGTGACATAAGATGATACTGCCATTTTCAGCCTTGCTGGTCACTCTACCTGCAAGTTCGCTAGCAGATAGACCTTTCCAGTCCAGACTATCTACACTCCACTCTATACAACTCAATCCCAAACTATCACAAACCTGTAATAAAGTATTGTTATAATAACCATATGGTGGTCTAAATAGTTTAGGTCTAAAATTAGTCAAATCTTCGATTAGTTTGATATTAATCTCCAACTCTTCTTTAATTTGTTTCTTAGAAAGTTTAGTCATATCTGGATGAGTATTAGAATGTATGCCTATCTCGAAGCCATTATTGTATATCTCTTTTACCATTTCTGGATATTTCTCTATCCAAAATCCTACTAAGAAGAAGGTGGCTTTTACTCCATATTCATCACAGATAGACATAATCTCTCTAGTCTTATCCGCGCCCCATGCAGCGTCAAAAGATATGGCTACCTTATTCTCATCAGTAGCAACTGAGTATATAGGAAGTCGCCTTCCAACGCTAAAATATGTAGCACCAACCTCTAAAACTGTAGCATTAAGAGT
>CATLDS010000081.1 GCA_949902685.1 uncultured Christensenellaceae bacterium
ATTGGCACTAGTCTGTATCTCAATAGATTGCAGATTAATAACAATAAAGGTTCAAGTGAAGAGATGATAGGTATATACCTAGAGGCTGACGATCCTACCAAAGAGGATGAGGATGAATAAAAATAGGACATCGTCCTATTTTTTCTTTTTCTTATCTTTTTTATTATTGTCATACTTTGGCTTGATAGGTTCTGGTTTATAAGCTGTCAATTTCCTTGCTATCATAATTTTTGTCTCGCTGGTTGGAGTGAGTTCTTTCACATAGCGAGTGAGTTTACTCATTAGGTCCTCAAAATCTGGATCGGTTAGTTCATTGCTATGCTCGTAGATTGTCAAGATATTAGCAACCGCTTTTTGATTGTTGAAGTAGTTAGTATATATATCTTTATCGAACGAATAAGTGATTTTTAGTCCAGTGACATTGGCACTTCGATATTCCATACTTGTCGTTTGAATTGTATATGCGACCTGTAATTTCCTCATTAAAAATTCTGCATCAAAGTTTAGCGAAGAGAAGAACATTGACTTAAAGTTTTCGACTAAGAAGTCTTTATGTTTAAGTAAACTGTCATGTGCACGTATCTGTTTAGAGAAATGCTTAAAATTAGTTCTAAGTGTATATCTCGCAGTCGAACTAATCTTTTCTGTAGCCATATTTAGTTCTGTGAAGTTGCCAATTTGAGTTTTGAATAATACTATATTAGATTTTTGAAGGTCGTTATTTGGAGTGTCGTAGTAAGTAAAAGTTTTCTTAATCTTAGACTCAAAATTCATGGTATATTTAGCAAAAAAAGAATTGAGTTCGAGTACCTTTTCTCTAGATTTCTCATCGAACATCTCAAATCTTCGTTTTTGTCTAATAATATCTAAATGGTGCATATTACCCCTCTATGCTCTTGATATAAATAGTGTAAATAAATTTATCAAAAAAATCAACAAATTGTGGTCTTTTTTTGACCTTTCATGATATAATTTGTACATGAGTGAGTTAAATGTACATTTTTTAGATAGGATGAAGTCTATTTTGGGTGAAGAGTATGAAGATTTTATATCTAGTCTTAACAATCCGTTAGAGAAGGCAATCTATGTAAATGAGAATAAAATAGATATACAAGAGTTTAAAGATATTATAGACTTTAAAATAACTACAATACTATATGAGAGGGCGGGGTTTTATGTAGATGAAGCTAAGTTGGGTCGTCATCCATTACATCATGTAGGTGCTTTTTATATACAAGAGCCTAGTGCAATGTTTACGATAAATTCTTTTGAATTTAAGGGGGACGAACGAGTATTAGATATGTGTTCTGCACCGGGTGGCAAGACTATACAGATAGCGAATAGGATACCTGAAGGTTTGTTGGTAAGTAATGAGATAGTTAAGGATAGATGCGATATTCTTTATTCAAACATTGAACGCATGGGACTTAAGAATGTTATTATCACTAACGATTCTCCAGACAACATTGCCAAAGCATATGGAGATAGCTTTGATGTATGCCTAGTAGATGCTCCATGTAGTGGAGAAGGTATGTTTAGACGAGGCAGCGAAGTAATTCGAGAATGGAATGAAAATTTACCTAGTATGTGTGCGGATAGACAGATGAACATCTTAGCCTCAGCGGATAAAGTATTGAAACAGGGTGGACATCTAATATATTCGACTTGTACTTATTCACTGGAAGAAAATGAACAAGTCGTGAAACAATTTGCTACTCAGTTTGGCTATAAAATACTACCCATATCTGCGAATTTTGAGCGCGGGATTGGACTAAAAGAGGCAGTTAGGCTGTATCCACATAAGGTAAAGGGTGAGGGGCAGTTCGTTTGCTTATTAAAGAAATTATCACCGAACGAGTATTCTTCTACCTCTCAATTGCGATTGAAGGAGAGCAAATTGGCTAGTGAATTTATGCGTGCTCACACCAAAATAGACATGAAAACATATGAATATAAAGGTAAGATTTATACCACTAAAGATACTAATTTGATTAAAAAGGGCATAAACTATTATTCGATAGGAGTACGTTTAGGCGAAGAAAAAAAGGATAGATTTGAGCCGGACCATGACTTATTTACGGCTTTTGGTGGTAAATTTAAGACTAGAATTGACTACGATTATAGAGAAGGTAATGTTGCAAAATATCTACGAGGAGAGACGCTAGAAGCGGAAATACCCAATGGGTATTGTGCAATTTTACTAAATGGATGCTCACTTGGTGGTGGAAAAGCAACTAATGGTATAGTTAAAAATCATTATCCAAAAGGGTTGAGAAATTTTAAGTGAAGTTAAAAATTTACTAAAATTTAGTTAAAACGCCTAAAAATTGAAGAAAAATTAAGTTTTTTTGCAAAAATTTAAAAAAATTTTCAAAAAAGGTATTGAAAATTTAGGAATAGTGCTGTATAATGTGTTCAGCAAAAAGGAGATTAGATTATGGCATGGATGGCATTTGTTAGTGTTTTAGCAATTTTGGGTATTGTTTTAATTGGTGGAGGACTTGCAGCATTTCTTATTCATATGTTAGTTGGAGTATTTGATAGTGGTAAGAATGTGGATAATGCTAGTACTACCACAACTTCTAAAGAAGTTATAGATTATAAAGACTACAAGCAACTTGAACAGTCTAATTCAGCTACAGTTGAGAAAGATTATGATTTCGATGCTATAGATGAGGCTAAGGCTGAGAGCGAGAAGGCTCTAGTAGAAAGCGAACAAGATAAAGAAGATAATTTTGATTTAGATGAAGATACAACTGAAGACGAGATCAAAGATATAGAAGCACGTTTGAAGGCTGAGAATGAAGCTGAGGACGATGATGACTTCGCTGATTTACTAGATGAGATAGCTAATGATGTAGTGGATGAAGAGAAAGATAAGATGGAAGAAGTTAATGCTCCTAAGATGGATGAATCTTTAGAATCTTATAGTATCGACGAATATATCAAGACTTTAGAGGAAGAGCCTGTAGAGGAAGAGAACGTAGAAGAAGTTGTTGAGAATGAGGAATTGGTAGAGGTTCCAGTAGTAGAAGAAAAGGTGGAAGAGAATAAAGTGTCTAGTGAAGAGTTAGATAATGCTAATAAAGTTATTGAGGACTTAAAGTCACAACTAGAAGCATTAAATAAACAACTCGCTGAGGCCAAAGTTGCAAGACCAGAAGTTGCTATCGATATGACTGAAGACGAGTGCTTGGCTAGAATTGCTACTTTAGAGGAAAGATTGAAGAATGCAAAACGTGATTATAAGATTAACTCTAAAGAATATCGTCCTCTTAAGAAAGTTATGAAAGACTTAGAGCGCAACCAGACTAAGCTTAGAAGAAGAGAGTCTATTGTTGCCAATAAGAAGATTGCATTATACGGCGTAAGTAACTATGTGGATATCGATAAAGAGCAGGCTGCACAACTTGCTAACGAGATTGAGTTCCTTGAAGGTTTACGTTTAAGTGTTCAACATTGTGAAGAAGTTATCAACGAGAATAAGGATAGATATCCAATATTAGAGCATACTAATAACATTCTTGAAGAGCAGATTTCTCAGTTGGAAGCAGACCTTGAGAGAACTAACATAATGTTACAGAAGATTAGAGACAAGAAAGGTCGTGGAGAGAACTAAAAAAATATCCCTAGTAATAGGGATATTTTTTTATATGTTGTTGATACTAGGTTTATGGGCTTACATGAGTATCTTATAGAGAAGAAAAAACGAAAATTTAAAAAGAAATATAAAGTTGGTTTATGTCTAAGCGGTGGTGGTGCTAGAGGATTTGCTCATCTTGGAGCATTTAAAGCATTTGAAGAACGTTGTATCAAGTTTGATATGGTGGCAGGCACTAGTGCGGGTAGTATTTTTGGTACAATGTATGCTACTGGGGCGAC
>CATLDS010000082.1 GCA_949902685.1 uncultured Christensenellaceae bacterium
AAAGATAAGACTAGACAGTATTATGTAGTTTCAAGTGGCACATACAATTATTTTGATAATCTATATTCATATCAAACTAATGATAAAGTGAATTTAGAGATTGATGTTTCTATAGCGGACGGTAAGGAGTTAGAAAACAATCAGTCAATTCTAGATATTATAAGTATCAGTGGTGTAGAAGGTTCTTTGGATGACGCTACTAAAGTAATGAGAGTTAATCTGTCTTATGAAATTCCATTTAGTATCAAAGTATTAAAGAATACGGATGTCAAATTCGTATTTACAGTGACACCTTATATAACTATTAACGATACGAATTTGTATTATAGGGATAAAGCGGTAACATTCTATCTAGTAACTAGCGAAGGTGCTAGTGATATATCCCTCAACTATGAGTCTGCAGTACTATATCCTAATGATATTACACACTTGTCTGCAGTGATTGTTACGGATAGAGAACTAGATGACAATGCCTTAAATTCAATGTTAGATGTAAAATTAGATGGCAATGTAATTGATAAAGAAAATTTATCTTCTTATATCACACTATCTTCTAGTGAATATGATGAAAATAAAGGTGTGCAAAAACTAGATTACGTAGTAAAATGCAATGAAAATGTACTTAAAAAGACAGAACTCGATTTAACATTTAGATTGACAAGTGGCAAGAAAACAAGCGTTAAATTCACACTTCTTCCTCAAAGAATAAATAAAATTGACGTTAAGAATTATGTATATAAGGATAAAAAAGAGGGACAAGACATTCGTGATATCGAACGAAAAGATGTCCTAAAGGCTGGATATGACGGTCTAATGATTATAGATTTAGCACCTATCAATGGATATTATGATTATTTAGAGATAAGTGATATAACTGGTGGCGAAGAAATCACATTCTCACAGATTGATGGAGTGGATGGTAATCGTTTAGGGAAGATGGATGAGATTTCACATGATGGTAAAGGTATTAAGTTATATAAACAATCCAACAGCAATTCACTATATGTCTCTACACGTATAGATAATAGATATTCATCTAAATTACATACAATTAAAGTGTCAGCATTCATATTAGGTGGGATACAAGTTTCTAATGACTTCTTAGTAGAAATAGATGTAAGAATGTTGCCAGAAATAAATATTAGATATCAAGACCCTAGAGGTGTGACTAGTGAACAAGAACAAAACATATATCTCGCTAATGGTGTGGATGCAAAATTGTTGATTGATACTAGAAATTCAAATGGCAATATAGATTATGAGATGATTTTAACTAAAGGTAGTGAAAAATTCTCGGCTGAAGAATATTTTGAATTGGTTGAGAGCAGTGGTCGGTTCTATGATTTGATTAGTATCAAACATGATAATAATATATTGGGCGCCACGCTAACTATAAATGTCAGCACGACATCTACTGGTGAGAATGGAGATTATGACATTGCAACAGATAGTATCTCATTTAAGATAGTGAACTTTGTCATTCATAATGTCAGTGTAACACGTTCTACACCTGATGGTAATGCAATTTATGGTAATTATGGTGTACCATATCCACTTGAGTTCACATTCAAAGGTACAGATATTAGTTTTAATGACGGTGGTTCTGTTTGGGCTAAAGAATATGTGTACGATAGTAATATCAATGATACCGATAGTACTAAAGGCTATATTAATAAGATATTAGGTATATTGAATACTAATAGTAAATCAGTTTATATTATTGGGTCTAGTGAAGAGAATATTGCTCTCGAACATGTCAACAATAAATGGTTGTTGACAGTGAATGAGAGTGAATCGGGTAGCATCGCTAGTAGGTTAATGGTTAATCTTAATCTTCATCTTAATGATGGTTATAATTGGGACTATGATAGCGAGAAGGATGAAACTTTAAATCAAAATCCCGAATTAGAACAAATATCTATAAACAAAAGTTATGCACTTCAGTTCACGAAATTATATGCTGATGATGAGGCTGATTTAATTAAAAATGAAGCAGATTTCATATCAATGGAGTCCAACGATAATGCTTACTATATTTTAGGTCAAGATATAGAACTCAATGATTATTCGCCATTAGATGTTCGATTTAGAGTATTTGATGGTAATGGACATAAGATTACGATTAAGAGTTTCGCGGCATTCGATGACTCAATGGTGTATGCTGGATTATTTAAACAAATATATGAAGGAATGATAGTAATCAATCTCGAAGTTGAGTACAAAATAGGCGAGATAAGAGATAATGGCAGAATACTAAGTCCTACATATGTGGATTTGTGTCCTAGTGTTAGCGAAGTGGATTATACGAGCGTGTTATTTGGAGGTATTACTCCTAGAAATGATGGTATAATCTCTAATACTAAAGTGACAGGTACATTGGCAGTACGTGCTTCTCTCGTGGAGAATAAGATTACTGACTATGCTATTGATATGAATATCGGCGGTCTAGTGGGTGAAAATGCTGAAACTGGTTACATTACTAACTCGACTTCTAGATTAAAGATATCAGCTCTCGCGAATATCGGTGGATTGGTGTATACTAATTCTGGTAAAATTGTATCTTGTGCGTTTGATGCAGATACAGAGCAAAACGATAAAGAGAGTAAAGGATTGATATACGCATACAATAACAATGTGGCTAATAGTGCGATAATCAATGTAGGTGGCTTTATCGTAGAGAATGCTGGTGAAATATCCATGAGTTATGTGAAGAGTGGCATCTATAAGTTATCTAATAATAGTACGATTGGATGTATCTCTGTGAAAGACGTTTCGAGCGGTTTCGTGTTTACGAATAATGGAACCATTAAGGATTGCTATGCAGATATTGAAAAAGTAGGTGAGAATATTAACAACATTTTCTCTGGTTTTGTTAATTCTAACTCTGGCTCTATATCAAATACTTACACAATCATCAATCGAGGAGATAAGACCAGTGCTGGTATCAATATGTTCGCCCCTGTCAACACTGCTGGTATCTCTAATTCGTATGAAATCAAATTGACAGTTAGCGGTTACTCTAACAATGTGGAAGGATTAGACACTATTGATTATACTTACAGATACAGAAGAGATAAATACCCTGCATTTATGTTTGGAGATAATAATAGTTCGGTATGGACAATTCGTACTGGCGAGACACCTAAACTCGTATCTACTGAGGAAGAGGTAGAGTACACAGAGAACGAATCTCCTAGTGGAGACTCAGTAGTGGTGAATGGTGATACATTGTATAAATATTATCATGGTCTAAGAGATATCGAGAGAATAGATACTCCAATTGTTAGCGATAATGGTGAGAATTTGGGGTATAGTTATTCGTGGAAAATATTAGACAATAATTACGGAACTAAGGCTAATCCTATACTACTTTATGATGTTGAAAATAGTTGGAATAGATATATGTTGGATGGTACGACCAACTACTTTAGATTAATAGCGGACATTGAATTTGGCAACTTGTATACGTATCCTGTCACTAGTGAAAGAGTGTTTAGTGGTAATATACAAGGTAATAACATGAGTATTACCAATCTAATGATATACACTTCGACTGGACGAGAAGCTATTGGACTATTCAAAAGTCTAACAGGAGTCAATGACAGATCAATAGTTAACGCAGTGAGGAATATAACTGTAAGTGCCACATCAATTCAAGCAACTAAGACGGAGACTGTCGGTGTAATGGCTGGTATAATAGAAGATTTCAATTTGTACAACATAAATGTTGAAGCTAATTCTATTATAGTCGGTGGTAATGCGGTCGGTGGACTAGCAGGTGTTATTCGAGGTGTGTTTGATATTGAGAACATTACTAGTAATGTGGGTGCGAACAGTACCCGTTCA
>CATLDS010000083.1 GCA_949902685.1 uncultured Christensenellaceae bacterium
CTATGAATGCAAACTCTAATGACAATTTGTCCACTAGATTAATATTACCCTGTACCGCAATATCACTAAATCCTCTGGAAAGGTCTAAGAAAACTTGTCCATTAATCAACATTGGAGCAGAGTTATCACTCAACACTCCCATATCAAAAGTAAGATCAAAACCCTGAGATGACATTAAATTCTCTAACATCATATCAAAAGCCGTCGGCTCTTCATTCGATGGCGGTGCTGCCGTTACATTATTACTACTAGTACTTGGTTTTGCGATAAAAATAATACCGACAGATGTAAGCACTGTCACACATAAATATAAAAATGTATATTTTAAAAACTTTTTCATATCTCTCATCCGTATTAAATAGTTGGAATTGCTGTCGCTTCGTAACTAAAATGATAATTCATTTTTGATACTGTTTTAACAGGAATACCCATTTTTGACACCTTGTATTCTTCGTTAACTACAATCTTATTAAAAGTAGCATCTTCGTTAAAATAAACTTCTAGTGTGATAAAATTAAAGTTAGGATAGTCGCCTAAGCCACTCATATTTTTGATTTGCTTAACATACAAGTACGCACCACTAGCATTCAGTGAAATTTTAGATACATATCCCTGTCGTCCGTTCTCTAATGTACAAGCCTTGGGAGATGAGGAACTTATCACAGTTTTAGTAGATACAATATATGGTTGAAATGTAATAGGTGTTGTACCATTCCTCTCTTTCCATTTGGCTAGACTGACTTCTTCTTTAAGTTTATCGAAAGTTGCTGATGACTCTTTAATATTAGTTCCTTTGTATACACGTACATTACCATTGGTTTCATAATAATTTCGTTCGGCAATATTGGTATCTATACCTGCTATCACTTGTCCTTTACTTATATTCTCCACGAAGTAACTATTATTATTTTTGTACCTCTTAGTGTACGTCGTTTGATACACACCCATTGCATCTATACTTCCATTAGCTAACATAGTAACTGAAGAAATATCTTTGAGTTTATTCTCTGCCACTATAAATGCATTGATAGCATTCATGTCCGTAACCTTCTTAGATTTATTGACTGCGTATATGTTGGCTTCATTATCTCTAAGAGCAGCTTCACTGTAATTACTATAATCTATACCGCTGAAGAAGTTGTCCACAATATACATACCAACAGTAATACCAGTCGCTAATGCTAACAACAGAACAATCAAAAATCTAAGGACACGTTTCCCCTTATTCTCAACATAAATTTGTTCTGTTAAAACTTTCTGCAATTATTGAACTCCTCTCGTAATTTTTAATATTCTAGTAGGAATGTATCCCTGCCTGAAATTTAAAACAAAATAATTCTATTGTAAAATATGTCGATTAGCAATAGAATTTAAAACTTTTTTTATAATCTTGTGTCGCTCAATATTAGAATTACTCTACTAATACGAGAGTAGTAGAATTTCTCTCTACCATCATTATAATTTTACTAAAAAATAGCACTTTATGTCGATATCATGAAGGTCTTGTCAAATAACCTCAAATATACAAAAAGAAGAAGACTGCTACATAAGCAGTCTTATTTTAACTTAACAGGCTTAACTCTTCCCTTCTCAACTTTGTAACAAATATTTGCTATATTATCATAGTCATTTGAATGAGTGAACAGAATGACAGTCTTATCGATGTATTCACTTGTCAAGAATTTAACAACATATTGACGGAATTCTTCCTCTGCATCTTGAGGTATCTCATACACCATCAGTACCTTACATTTAGATAGACAAGCTCGCACCAAACCTAACAAGAATAGCACTTCACTAGAATGAATATCCTCAATGTATGTGTCGTATTCATTCGGTAATTCTACTATAAACTTATGTACACCGATACGTTCGCACATACTTTTAATCTTAGTAAAATCTTTCTCCATTAGAAGTAAGTTTTCTTTAATAGTACCCGGCACAAATGACGGATGAGATGAACAATACGATATATGCGTAGGGAACGTCTTTTGATTATATTCGTACAGATCTAGATTGTCTAACAATATCTTACCGCTCGTAGGTTTAATCCTACGTCTTAAGAGATTAAATATCAACCTCTTACCACTTCCGCGCTCACCTTTTATGACATTAACACCGCGCATTTTGAATGAGATATCAGCATTCTTTAGCGCAACTTCGCCTTCCTCGACATTCTCATAGTCAACATCAATAAGCCCTAAATTGTAACCCTCAACCTCATTATTAAATTCTCCATAACGAACGAGTTCTCTATCACTCATATCGAGTATCATATTCACTCTATCAACATCTACTCGCATATTTTCAAGTGAATTAGTCTTATCAAACAATGAATTTAGTTTATCTGTACAAGTTGTTAGATATGGTACTATGATTAGATAGATTGACATATCTAATGAATTTTTACTTACTAAGAACAATAAGAATGCAGTGATAGCATAGACAACAATATTCCAAATTGCATACCACAGATTATTCTTAAAAGAATATGTTTTATAATACTTTAAGTACGCTTTAGAGAAATTTTTAGTTTTGTCTAGCACCTCACCTGCATATTTCTCTTTTCCACTCAACTCATTAATCGCATCTCTACCATTGATAACTTTATTGAGCGTTTTGAAAATGTCATCTTTAGTGTCAAACCTCTCTAACATAAATCTACCAAGTTTCTTATTCGCTGTATAGTATACAAAGAAGTTTACAATTCCTAGTAAAGTAACGATTAAACCCGCAATTGGATTAGCTACAAATACTATGACAAGTGTCATGATAACTTGGAATGAATATGCTATAAATCCTGCCACCGCGTCTGGAAATTCCGACAGATATGACATATTGTTGATAGCAATATTCAATATTTTCTCTCTAGACAAGTCTTTAAGTCCTACACTCTCACATGACAATAGTTTGTTATAAATCTTCTGTGTTACTTTCTCTCTAATATAGCCGTACTGCTTAGCATAGAAGATGTATTGTATATGGTAAGCCAAATTCCTTACGATGATATTTCCTAATTCAAATCCTAGGAATGCGAATGCCCATACCCAATTTCTATCATACATGTAGTCAATAGTTTTAGCCGCAAAGATTGTAATGATTGATAAAAATACAGCGTATATGATATAAAAAACTATCTGTATGAACCAGTACATTTTATTAGGCTCTGCTAACCTATACCAACGTTTAATAATATTGTCTTTTTTCTCTTTCATAGCGATACTATTCTACTATTTTTTTCTTTTTGTAGCAAACAAATTCGCCAAAATTCATTTTTATTTTATCTTTTTTAACAAATTATCTATCTGTACAAACGCGATATCTTCCTCGCTTCATCCTTATTCTTTATCGCGTCGCTATTGACAGATGACGTAAACGTCTCTATCTGTACAAACGCGATATCTTCCTCTCTTCATCCTTATTCTTTATCGCGTCGCGTTTGTCATACAATTTCTTACCGCGGGCAACACATATTTCTACTTTCAAATTACTGCCAGAGAAGTATGCTCTAGTAGGCACTAGTGTCAAATGCTCAGTCTCTAACTTCTTCTTAATCTTAGTTAACTCATCTCTATGTAATAAGAGTTTTCTGTCACGTCTAGTCTCATCGCCCATTCTACCTGCACTGAATGAGTTGTCATATTCTTTTATATAGCTGTTTCTAAGAAAGCACTCGTTTTGTTTTACATAACCATAACAATCGGTGAGAGAAAAATGTCCAGCACGTACAGATTTAATCTCATCCC
>CATLDS010000084.1 GCA_949902685.1 uncultured Christensenellaceae bacterium
GGCTGGTGTGGCTACTGCCAATTATAAGCAAGCAGGCACTAGCATGGAGCCACTTTTCGAGGCTATAGTGAAACATATAGACCCACCTAAAATGCAGACTAGTGCACCATTCCAAATGTTGATATCTTCTACAGAACAGAATGATTATCTTGGTAAACTCGCTGTAGGTAAAGTTGAAACAGGTACTATCAAACTAAATCAAACGGTATATGTTAAAAATTATTTTGACACTAACAAACGTTATTCTGGCAAAGTTGTAAATATATTTAACTTTGAAGGTTTGAAGCGCACATCCATAGAGGTGGGTAGTGCTGGCGATATAATCTGTATCGCTGGACTTCCTGAGATAACAATTGGTGATACTGTCAGTGAGACAGATGAAATGGAGGCAATTCCGTTCGTTAAGATTAGTGAACCAAGTGTTGAAATGACTTTCATGGTAAATGACAGTCCATTCGCGGGTAAAGAAGGTAAATATGTTACTAGTCGTCACTTGAAAGACAGATTGTATAAAGAAGCTGTTAAAGATTTATCTCTTCAGGTGGCAGATGGCGTTACTGCTGATCAGTTCAAGGTGCGTGGAAGAGGTGAGATGCACCTATCTATTCTTATCGAAAATATGCGTAGAGATGGATACGAATTCCAAGTAAGTAGGCCAAGAGTATTGTTCAAAACTATTGATGGCGTCAAGTGTGAGCCTATAGATAAGGTAGTACTAGATGTGCCAGAAGATAGCGTAGGCACAATCATGCAATCAATGGGTGTGAAGAAAGGTGAATTGATTGATATGTCACCGATAGGCAGTAGAATGAGATTACAATTTTTAGTGCCAAGTAGAGGTCTATTTGGATACAAATCTCAAATGCTTACAGACACCAGAGGTGAAGGTGTACTTTCTAGCGTGTTCGATAGTTACCAGCCATATAAAGGTGAGATTGAGAGTAGAAGTTATGGCTCACTTATCAGTTATGAGACTGGAGATGCTATCACTTATGGATTATTCAATGCACAAGGTCGTGGTAGACTTTTAGTTACTGCAGGTGATAAAGTTTATATGGGACAAGTATTAGGTGCTAATCCTAAAGGTGACGATATAGTAGTGAATGTTTGTAAGAAAAAACAATTAACCAACACTCGTTCTAGCGCGAGTGATGATGCACTTAAACTTACTCCAATACAGCCAATGAGTCTAGAGGGAGCTTTAGAGTTTATTGCAGATGATGAATTGGTAGAGGTGACACCTAAATCAATAAGAATTAGAAAACAGATATTAGACCATGCACTGCGTGCTAAGAGTAGAAAACCCGTAGTGGAGGATTAATGAAAGATAGAGATGAGTTGGTACAATCTTTTCTTAAAGTTGCGAAACGAATTGCGATAACTATTATCTGTTGTTTACCTGTGTTAATTGTTGTAGGGTATTTAACGCGAAATGTTATTACTAATGATTTCTTACAAGGATTGATATTTGTCAGTATTATGTCGGTGGCGGTTATCATTGTAGAAGTTGTAGCAAGAGTGAGAGAAAAAAGTAATAAAGCAAAGGCAATTTTAGAGAACCAAAAAGATGTATTTAAGTAAGAGGAGTATGTATGAATAAGACAGAGCCAAAATTACCACCAAATAATAGAGAGGCTGAACAAAGCCTATTGGGGTGTTTATTTATCTCGAAAGATGCATGTATAGAGGTATTTCCTGCTTTAGTTCCAGATGATTTTTATTTCACTCCTCACAAGAGAATATACGAAGCAATGCTTGACCTATATGGTAAAAATAGTCCAATTGACTATATTACTGTTAGCAACTGGCTAACCAATAAACAGATGTTAGAAGAGGTGGGCGGACTTGAGTATATTGTCGACCTTACCAACTATGTACCAACTGCTGCTAATTATAAAGCATACTGTGACATCGTAAGGAATGATAGTTATCTTAGACAGGTGATAGAGGCTTCAAATAAGATAATAAATCATGCGTTTACAGACGATAGTGCGAATAGAGTGTTGGAATTGGCAGAAAAGTATATCTTTGATATTTCGCAGACACGTAGAACCAGTGCTCTAGTACATATCAAGGATGCTGTTACTGAAGCAATAGATACGATGGAGAAAGTATCTATTGACCCTAATGTAAATGCGGGCGTGAGGGTTGGTTTCCCTACATTAGATAAATACACCAATGGATTTAAGCCGGGAGAACTTATTATCATTGCTGCACGTCCAGGTATTGGTAAAACGACACTGGCTGTCAACTTCGCTGTCAATGCAGCACTTAAGTATAATAAGACAGTCGCAATGTTTGATTTGGAGATGTCGGCATTACAGGTAGCACAACGTTTCATTTGCTCTACAGGTAGAGTAGCAATGGACTTCGTGAAGGGTGGAACTAAAGATAATAATGTATGGGAAACATTATTTGAGACTAAGAAATTACTAGAAAATTCTAATATTTATGTAGACGATACTACGAATATAACTCCAGCAGAGATATTGTCTAAATGTCGTAGATTGAAGATGCAACATGGCTTAGATATGGTTATCATTGACTATCTACAATTAATGCACAGTGAGCGTGCTAGTAAAGACAATAATCGTCAGCAAGAGGTGGCGGACATGACACGTGCAATCAAACTGGCTGCACGTGAATTAGGTGTGCCGATTCTTTTGTTATCACAGTTAAATCGTGAGAGTGAAAAACGTACTAATAAAACTCCACAATTAAGTGATTTACGTGAGTCGGGTAGTATCGAACAAGATGCAGATATTGTTATGTTCATTGCAGATATTGCAAGTGATGAAGTTAAAGAAAATGCTTCTAATGATGATGCACTTGACTATTCACTCGTTATTGCTAAACATCGTAATGGTATGCGCGGAACTATTCCAATTAAATGGAAGAGTGAGTATACTCAGTTCTATGAGCCGGGTCGTGATACTTTATACACTAAAAATACCAGCAAAGTACAGAAAGATACTGTACTGACAGCGGTACAAGATAAAGATATAGACGATATATTTAAAGATTAATATTACCGAAGATAAAGTTAAAAGTTCAATTGAGAAAACTAATCAAACATTTTATGGGAGTATGATATTTAATTCTCTTACTAAAAATCAATTTGAATAGGAGGAAATAGGATGGCTAAGCAAAGTAAAGTTATTGTATTTGACTTCGATGGTACATTGACTCACAGGAATTATAATATATGGAAACGTATCTGGCTTTCGTTGGGATACGACATTGGTGAGAATTCGTACTATAGAGAACTATTCCAAAGTTTCATGAAAGAGGAAATTTCGCATCAAGAGTGGTGTGATTTAACCTGTGAAGCATACGTGCGTAAAGGTATGAATTTATCTTTACTCAAAGATATCATAGCAGATATTGAACTTTTAGATGGAGCAGAAGAGTTTTTCGCTAAACTAAAGAGCGAAGGTTATACATTATACATAGTGAGCGGTAATATTAAGGATGCCATTGAACTTGTGCTAGCAGATAAACTTAAATATTTTAAAGCAATAATGGCCAATGATTTAGTATTTGATAAAAATGGTAAATTAAGAAAAATTGTAGGTACTAATTTTGATTTTGAAGGGAAACTCAATTTTATTAATTCATTAATTGTTAATAAAGTAGTTAATCCAGAGAATATCACCTATATAGGCAATGGAACGA
>CATLDS010000085.1 GCA_949902685.1 uncultured Christensenellaceae bacterium
GTTTAAAGATAGCCTTCTTAATATGAATAAGATTAAGCGATTACTAAAGGATACAATAGGTGATATGAAGCAAGACGATTGTCTTATCCAATTCATTTCAGTAGCTACAGAGTTAAATACTGGTAGAGAAGTGCATTTTACTGATGATTTATTGATGAACGCTATACTTGCTAGCATTTCAGTTCCGGTTGTGTTCCCTAGGCTGAAGATAGAAGATAATTATTACGTAGATGGAGGATTGTTAAATAATCTTCCAGAAGATGTGGCGCGTGAAGTTATGCCAGATGCTGTACTTGTATCTGTAGACGTTATAGGTGAGTACGCTAAACAACTCAGCAATACTAGGATGAAGACAATTGAGACGGCTGTTAATGCTATTGCATTGATGACACAGGAAATGGTTAGAAGGAAACCTGTTTTGGCAGATATTAGAATAGTTATATCTCAGCCAGAGATAAGTCAATTAGATTATTCACACGATACTACTTGTAAAGCTATAGTTAACGGCGAAGTTTCAACTAAAAAATATATTCCAAGTATTAAAAAGTTACTCAAAGGAGAGAGATTAGATGAATCTAATGAAGGATATACAAAGAAAGGCTAAATCTAAACTAGCTACAATTATATTACCAGAAGCCAATTTGGATAAGCGAGTGTATACTGCTTGTGAGATTATTTTGAAGAAAAAGTTATCTAAAATTATCGTGTTTGGTAAAGAAAATGAATTTTCAAACCATTTTAAGTGCGCTAATTGTGAGATAGTAGATATTGAGACGTATCCTAAGATAAAGGAGTTTGCTAATGAACTCTTAAAACTTCGTAAAGATAAAGGAATGACGTCAAGAGAGGCAAATAAACTAATTAAGACTCCGCAATATTTCGCTATGATGATGGTTAAGATGGGACTAGCAGATGGAGTGGTGGCGGGTGCTAAATGGACTACAGCAGAAACACTTAGACCTGCTTTACAGATAATTAAGACCAAACCAGATAAAAGTATTGTGACGGGTGCTATGCTGATGTACCGTAAAGATAGAGAGCCGATAGTATTCGCTGACATCTCACTAGTAGAGAACCCGACTAGCGAACAACTATCAGTGATTGCTTTATCTTCGGCGGAATTTACAGAGAGAGTTTTAGGAGTAGAGCCAAGAGTTGCAATGCTCAGTTATTCGACCAAGGGTAGTGCTAAAAGTGAATTGGTAAATAAAGTTCGTATTGCTACTGATATTGCGAAGAAGAAGACTACATATTTAATTGATGGTGAAATGCAGGTTGATAGTGCGTTAGACATGACAGTTGCGAAGAAAAAAGGCGTCTTAACCGAAGTAGGTGGGCGAGCTAATGTACTTATCTTCCCCGACTTAAATGCCGGTAATATTGGTTACAAATTAGTATCACGACTAGGTGGCTATACTGCAGTTGGCCCAATCATGCTGAATTTCAATAAACCAGTGAATGACCTTAGCCGTGGTTGCACTGTAGAGGAAATAATAAATACAGTTTGTATTACCAAACTTTTAGTTTAATTTGCTTGTCTAAAAAATATGAAAATGATATAATTTATTCATTATTTTATATGAGGAGAAAATATGAAAGTATTAGTAGTTAATTCAGGTAGTAGTAGCCTAAAGGCTCAATTAATGGACACCGAGAGTGGAGAAGTGTTCTGTAATGCGTATTGCGAGAGAATTGGAATAGGTAAGAGTTTCATGACCTATAAGACTAGCGAGAAAACTGTAATAGAGCAGGAAATGCCTACTCATAAAGAGGCGTTTCAACTTATTTTGAATACATTTACAGACCCTAAAATAGGTGTCATTAAGTCTTTAAAAGAGATAGGTGCTATCGGTCATAGGTGTGTGAATTTCGGCGAGAAATATAATAAATCTTGTATAGTGAATAGACGAGTTTTAGAGGATTTGAAAAAATATATTAGTTTTGCACCTCTTCATAATCCGCCAGCTATTTTGGGCATGGAAGTATGTTTAGAGCTTATGCCTAAAGTGAAGAATGTAGCTGTATTTGATACAGCGTTTCATTCTACTATGCCAGATATGGCGTATATGTACGCTTTACCATACGACCTATACGAGAAAAATAAGATTCGTCGCTATGGTGCACATGGTACATCTCATCGCTATATTGCTTTACAGTGCGAGAAATTATTCGGTACACTTAAAGGGAAGAAGATTATTTCATGTCATCTTGGCGGTGGTAGCAGTATCTGTGCTATTAAGGACGGTATTTCAGTCGATACTTCTATGGGTTACACTCCACTAGCAGGTGTTGTGATGGGTACTCGTTCGGGCGATGTTGACCCTAGCGTATTTAAAGACATTATGACTGCTAAGAACTTATCAGTTGATGATACATTAAATCTACTCAATAAGAAGAGCGGATTACTCGGTATCAGTGGTTATAGTGATATGCGTGATATTGAGAGTAACCTAAAAGAGAAGAAAGTAAAGCTCGCATTCGATATGATGGTGTATTCTATCAAGAAATATATTGGTGCATATGCTGCAGCTATGAACGGAGTAGATGCTATCGTATTCACAGCAGGTATTGGAGAGAAAGACGAGGTAGTACGTGAAGCAGTATGTAAAGATATGGAATACCTAGGTCTATATTTTGACAGTGAAAAGAACAAGAAACTTCACAAGCCATTTGACAATATCATAGAGGTTAGTGCGAAGAAGAGTAAAGTGAAAGTTTATCGTATCCCAACTAATGAAGAATTCATGATAGCAATGGATACGGCTGAATTAGTTAAATAGATTAGAAAAAAGAGCAAAATTGCTCTTTTTTAATCATCATATTTTTTAGTGAAAGGGTCTTCTTCATAATTGCTATCGTCATTATCATAGAATTCGTCGCCACATGAATTACGGTCTGTGCGTTCTGCGATCTCTTGTTTGCTGTCATTGAGCATTTTTGAAAACATACGTTTACATTGATGATATTCATAATATAGGGCTGCAAATCCAATTTCTCTTCCAGTATCTTTAAAGCTACTAGAAGGATTCATTTTGTTAAAAGCTATAGAAATACCATGGATGTTTGCTGATATGAAATCTAATCTTTTGGCGAAATCTGCGCTAGAATCTACAAATTCAGCCACATCAGTAACATCATCCATTTCTTGTTTTAGAGTACGCAATTCTTCTCTTAAGTCATGTACTTGCTTACTTGCATCGAGCAATATTAATGCATGCAATAAATTTTGTTTACTTGCCATAATCACTCCTTGACTGGTATTATTATACCATCAATATTATTTTTGTCAATATCTTATCTCGAAAAATAAATTTGTAAAACTAGTTGACATTCAAATATAACTATGCTACAATTAATCCATATTTTGTCGAGTGCGCGTACGCGTACGAATATATATGGAGGTATTAGTTATGGCAGTTCCTAAGGGAAAAGTGTCTAAGGCTAGACGTGATAAACGTCGTGCTAACTGGAAAGCAGCCACCCCTACATTAGTAGAATGTCCACATTGCCACGAGAAGAAAGTGGCGCACAGAGTATGTGCTAATTGCGGTTACTATGATGGAGCAGAGGTTGTACCAGCAGACAAGAAAGAGAGTAAGTAATTAAAAAAAACGAGTGATATTCACTCGTTTTTTTGTATCATTTAGAATTAGTCTA
>CATLDS010000086.1 GCA_949902685.1 uncultured Christensenellaceae bacterium
CTATAGATATATTAAATTCATTCCAATTCACATTATCTACAGTCCATATAGTATCATAGCCATTGAATGTAGGAGCCTCTGGCTTAACCTTATTCTCTACTGTATAAGTAGTAGCATCGCCTACTTGTGTATTACCATCCATAAACTTAATAGTATATGTGATGATATTCTTAGTAGCACGCACCTCTACGTCTCCAAGTGTTAATTCATAATTCGACCACTCGGTAGAGCCTACTACCCAAACAACATTATAACCCGCCTCTACGGAAATCGTAGGAGCATTAGGTTTATTTTTATTCTCAACATTATATGAATAAGTTTCGCCTTCCACTTCATTGTTTAGATTAATAAACTTGATAGTATAAGGGATAGTATCCCATTTGGCAGTTACAACTACATTACCTGTAGTGAGGGTGTAATCTGCCCAATTAGTACTATCTACTACCCAACTTAAAGTATAACCGTCTCTACTTGCTAGAGTAGGAGCGTCTGGCTTAACCTTATTCTCTACTGTATAAGTAGAAACATCTCCTACTTGTGTATCTCCATTCTTAAATGTGATATTATAAGTAATAATTCTCTTCTCTGCAACGACTAGTATATCACCAGTAGTTAATTTATAATCATTATAGTTAGTTGAACCTACTAACCATACTATCTCATAACCGTCTTCCACTTCAACTACTGGAGTAGCAGGTTTGTTAACGGTCTCTACAGTGTAAGTTTCTTTAGTCTCAGTGTCACCATTTTTAAATGTAATATTATAAATAATTGGTGTCCATTCAGTAGTTACTACTACATCACCTAATGTCAATTCGTAATTAGACCATTCAGTAGTACCAACCATCCATTTCATAGTATAGCCTTCACGTGCTGTTACACTAGGAGCTTCAGGTTTAGTCTTATCTACAACTGTATAATGACTAATACTGCCAACCTGAGTCTCACCATTCATGAATTTCACAGTGTAATCTATTGGCACTTTTTTGTATACTACCACAGTATCTTCTCTAACTACTGTAGTCGCAGTTACAGGAGTACCAGCAATAGTATAAACATACTTATAACCAGCATCAATAGCTATATTTGACATCTTTTTAGTCAATGTCTCAAGGAAATTATCACTAGAATAAACAAATTCAGTAACATCCTCTCCACTCTCATTTTTCACGGATATATTATAACTATTTTTCTTGAACTTGGCTTCAACTTTAAGATTGTTGCTAACGACAATTTCATTTGGATTAGCATGAGCAATTTTCCCATCAATAACCCAATTTAAAAATTCACCCGTAGCATCTGGCACTGCTGTCAACTTCAACTTAGTACCAGACTTATATGAATAACTACCACTATTATCGTGTGTTATCTTATATTCTTTGTCATTAACTACTAATTCTACTGATCCACCATCTGTACTAGTGATAGACACAGCATAACCTTTAGTCACATTGTTGACATAGATGAATAATGATACTCCGCCTACAACTAAGGCAAGGAAGATTATTACTCCTAAAAACTTTTTCATGCTTCTCTCCTATAAAATTAAGCATTAACTTGGTTGTCTACTTCTTTCTCTGCATTTTTAACTGCTTCATCAATCTTGTTGATAACAGTTTTGCTAACATCTTCTAACAAATTAGAAGCGAATGTAACATCTGCTAATTCAACAATCACATCACAATCATCGCCTACATTATCTTTCACTACCACTTTTGACAAAGTACCTTTAGATTCGATAAACTTCTTAGTAGCCTCAAGAACCATATTGGCATTAAGGTTTTCTGTTTTAAATTCCAAATAAGCGATAAATGTTGCTTTAGTAGTCTCATCAACAGCAGATTGTTGAAGAACTGCACTCCAATCACCATTTTTGCCAGTCACTTCGTACTCAATTTCTCCAAGAGTAGCCTTCTTAGAATAGAACTTACTCATAATTTGATTGTATCTATCATCATCCTTAGCATCGCAGAATGAGCGTGCCATTGTAAAATAATCATTCTTCTGTTCTGCAGTAGCACCATCACTGTAAAGTGGAGCTAGATCTTGCACTCGTTCATATGCAATCTCTCCATTACGTGAAGTATACTTAACAAGATCCAACATACTGTCGTATACGTCGTATGCTGTCTCATACGAGAATGAAGTATGGCAAGTATTAATCGCAGTGCTAACATTAGTAATGTAATTGATATTATTTACATCATATCCTGTGAATTCAACAGTGAAAGATTTTGATTCTCTATCACCCGACTGACGAGCTGTAGTATACATTGTCCATTCTTTCTGCTCTGCATTGCCCTCAAAGCCATCAATGCTAAGTACTTTGTAACCAGTATCATCACCTAGATCTCTCAACAAATCGGCACGTACATCTTCAATAGCGGTCGCTTGACTATCGTTAAACTTCTCATTTATTACATTATCTTCTCCGCCACAACCTGCAGCAGTAAAAGCCAATGCACTAACTAATGCTAGACCTACTATAGCCCTTTTAATTTTACTATGTCTTTTCATAAAAATTCCCTCCTAATTTTATGTATCAAACTTCTTGATACTTATAATATTAGCACGGACACCCATTTTTGTCAAGGGGTATTTTTAAAAAACGCATGCATTAAATACCAGAAATTTCCTTATTTAACTTTACTTTTATGTACCCATCAGCAAAAATGATGATTATACGAATATTTTGACCTAGACAAGCAAAAATATTCTCGTACTACCAACTATCTAAAGGTAAGATTAAAAATTTTAAACTTAACTACCTAAAAAGAAAAAAACTGCTAATTTTACGCAGTTTTCTTTTTTGATTTTTGTTTAGAATTAAACTTAATAATCTCTGGTTTGCCTTTCTTAGTAATAAAATCTTCTGTGACGATTATTTTCTTAATATCCTCCTCAAAATGACATGAGTACATTACATCCAACATTCTTTCCTCAAGAATAGTTCTTAATCCCCTTGCTCCTGTCTTGAGTTCAATTGCACGTCTCGCAACTGCACTAATTGCTTTATCGTCAAACGAAAGGTCAATGCCATCCATTTTGAACATCTGTACATATTGCTTAGTAATTGCATTCTTAGGCTCGACAAGAATACGTTTAAGTGCATCCTCATTGAGACTATCAAGGGTAGCAACTATTGGTAATCTGCCAACAAATTCTGGTATCATACCGAACTTGATGAGGTCTTGCGGTTGAATATCCTCAAACTTATTGATAAGTTCGTTATTTTCTTTATTTTTAACCACCGCGCCGAAACCTAGTGAAGATGAGCCTTTTCTCTCCGCTATAATCTTATCTAGACCAACGAATGCACCACCACAAATGAATAAAATATTTGTAGTATCTATCTTGATATTCTCTTGCTGAGGATGTTTCCTACCACCCTGAGGAGGAACAGATGCAATAGTACCCTCTAATATCTTCAAAAGTGCTTGCTGTACTCCCTCTCCGCTAACGTCACGAGTGATTGATACATTTTGAGTCTTTCTCGCAATCTTATCTATCTCGTCAATGTAGATTATACCACGCTGAGCACGTTCAATATCGTAATCTGCATTTTGAATTAACTTCAGTAGAATATTCTCT
>CATLDS010000087.1 GCA_949902685.1 uncultured Christensenellaceae bacterium
GTTCTCTTTAACAATGTCATTGTAGTCAATCGAACGAAGTAATTGACCAGACTTATTGTATTCGTAGGTGGTGATAAATTTTTCTTTAAGGTTGAGTTTATTTGTTATAATCTCTTTGATGAGTTTATTGTCGGTATTGTATTCGTAATTGGTAATCCATTGTGAATGTGCGGATACTTTCTTTATAGGTAGGTTGTCTAGATAATCTATTGTCTCATAGTCGCCCTCTTTGAATTCTAGGTTGGTGTACGATATGTTACCCGTGTTGCCCGAGTAGTCTATGTAGCAGTCTATCTTTTTTACTACCTTATTTTCTTCAATTACAATAGGTACAGCACAATATTGCCAGTCAGTGTTTCGCCAGTCGAATGAACGAGCGAATTTTGTTGTGTCAAGTTCATTTTCGTATGTAATCTCTACGCGTATCTCGAATTTACGAGTTTTAATGTAGTCGGCGTAATTGGACGGATTTTCATCTGTCAATATGAAGGCAGAGTCCGCTTTTGCCCAACCGGAGACTACGTATGCTCTGTGTGAGCAGAGATTATTTTCATCCTTATTATTGATTAGGGCAATCATCTTATCATTTAGAGAAACAGAATTTATATATTGATTTTCATTATTTGTAGACGGCATGGTGTAGTAATCTAATGAAGAAGTTATGTATTGGTAAGGAGTTAAATCATCTCCGCAGAATGTAGTATCACTCAAAAATATAGCATCTTCTCTGGCTTCAGCACCAAAATATGTTTGTTGTAAATAGTCTGTAGAATAAGGGAGATTAATAATTTTAGATGAAATTTTGTTGTTTTGATAACTAAATTCTTTGACATTAATGCAACGTTCTTCTGCTATTTTTGAAAACTTATTCTCATGGATAGTTCTAATCTTGCCATATTTATCGAAGATGTAGGTGACATTTTTATCTTTACCGTTGATTAGAGTGGTGGATTGCAGATTGTTATATTCAAAATTAACATATTCGCCAGCAATGATACAATCGTTGAAATTAGTGATAGTCTCAAAGTCGAAATTGCTTTTTAAATTATCTTTTCTGTCATGTTTAACGCTCTCGATAGCGGATAGTTGATTGATACTGGATACTTTATTATTCTCATAATTGATTAGTGCGCCTAAGCCGGAACAATCAAATATCGCTTCAAGTTTACGGTCATCATTAAAATAGTAGTAACTAGTTTTAGTATTGTTGGTGGTAATTTTGATTATTTTTGTGTTAGAAAAATCTAAATTAGTTTTTCTGTCTCTTGTATCTATGATCGAAGTTAGAGTTTTGTCTTTATATGTGAACATTATTGACTTTCCGCTAGAATTTGAAATGCCATCTATCATATTGTCGTCTAAGGAATTGTACGAAATGAAAATATCGTTTTGATAACTATCGGTTATGAGTATCAATCTGTAAATATTCTCATTGCTAGTTTTTCCAAATCCGTATACAATGAAATTCTCATCGTACAAAAAGTGTACAGGGACCTGCATATCAAGCAGATCTCTTTGGTGTACGAATTTATTTCTCTCAGTCTCTAATTTGGTTAACTTATCTTTTAGGGTTTTTAGTTTGTTGCAACTTTCTATAATAGTCGCTTTTGATTTGTATGCATTCAATTTTTCTTCAACGACTTTTTTATCTTCGCTATTACTTACAATACCTACCTCGCTAGAAATTTTAACATATTCATCGAATGTAAAGTAATCGTTAGTGATTAGATCTTTATCTATGGTGATATCACTCTTATCATCATAAGAATAGGTAAAGTATGACGTAATTTTACTTACGATATCGTTGTATGTAAAAGTTTGCCCATTTAATGATGCTACAGCAGTAATATAGATTTCTCTTTGAATATTTAATATGCCTTGTTTATAGTCGTTAATATTGTCGTCATACATTTTGATAGTACTTTTCACCTTTATCAATTCTTCAGGCTCGAAATCTACCAATGTATAACCGGGTATTTTATCTATAGAAGAGACAAGTTTAATTCCTGATGGTGCTTCAAGAGATGTTTCTACTGACTTATCATGATATTTCAAATTTCCGTCTAAATCTACCGATAATTCGCTTCTATTGATGTATTTTTTCTCTTCTCCATCGAGATAGTAGTATTTTTCTTCAATAATATGATCTTTACCATCAGCTCCAACATATGTAAATGTTAAACTTTCATTATCCGCATTTTTTATTAAAAATTGCTGAATATTTAAACTCCAGTTTTCTGGTAAGCCAGTATCTGTGACGATATTACTAGAGAAAGTATTGTAATTTGCATTGATAGAGAGGGGTAATACATTATTGTCGCTAGATACAAGTGGTGCTGATAAAGAGAGTTCACCTGTTGCTAAATTTACAGATGCTGTGCCTGCTCGCCTTAAATCAAGAGTGTGATTTGTAGAGTTCTCTTGATATTGTGATAAAGAAATATAATTAATTTCAAGACATCTGTCGTTGTCAAAGATTATAGAAGAGTCATTACCCACAAATTCAAGTGTAAGTTTTGAGGCTTTACCGTCTAAAGCAGTTTGCAATTCATCACTTATGTTAATTGTGATATCTTGACCATTAATGATATTCTTTAGCATATCGACGTTTTGCCAATTAGCATTAACACCTTGAATGTCTGCAGAATAGTCAACTCTGTAATTTGAATTCTGTGTACTTACATTTGTTACTTTTGCTTTTAACACAGCGTCAATAATTTTAATGTTGCCATTTATTTCGTCGGTAGAGATTTCTAGTGAGTTATTATTTTGTATAATGTTTTGTGCATAAACTTTAATCATTTTCATAATATTCTCCTTTTAATGATTACTTATAAAAAGGATAACATTATCAAATTCTAACGACTTCTAAGTTTTGCTAAAAATTGCTAATATCTATTTTTTTATCATTGGAGAGGTTGAGTAATTGCAATAAAGCCTCATCGTGAAGCTGATATATTCGTTTAGTAGAGTAATGTGTTTTGGTAGCTACTTCATCTATAGTATTGAAACATATATATTTTAGATATAAGACGGTCTTATAAGGTTGTTCCAAATCTTGTATCAAATTTTCAATAATTTGCTTTTTATTGATTATTTTTAATAGTAGAGATTCTTCATATACCTGAGTATTAATTAAAGCAGAAAGTTTTTTATTCAATTCTTCATTTAGCATATTATTGTCGGTTAATAATTTATATCGATTCATAGTTTTTTGAGTTTCATTCTTCAATTTTTCAATTTCTTTAGTCTTTTCAATGTAATATTGATTTTCATACCAGTATCCATTTAATATTCTTTTTAATGATTTTTTATCCATTATTCAACCCCCTTGAAGAATAAAAGTTTACATCTTGCTATATAATAAGCGTTTGTTGTGTTAAAAATCAAGCAAAATAGTTAACATTTTGTAAACTTTTGCGAAAGATTGATAGATTTTATATTATTTTGTAGAAAATATTAGATTATTGTCTGTTTTTTGTGATATAATACTATTGGAGATACGGACTATGATAGGACAAAAGATAAGAGAATTGCGAAAAGAGAATAATCTTACACAGGCTGAACTTGCTCGTTTG
>CATLDS010000088.1 GCA_949902685.1 uncultured Christensenellaceae bacterium
ATGTAAGGTCTCGTTTGAGGAAAGTCCGAGCTTCACAGAGCAAGGTGCTTGCTAACGGCAAGTCTAGGCGACTAGAAGGAAAGTGCAACAGAAAATAACCGCTATACCCCTGAGTGGTTCTTAGTAAGGATGAAAAGGCGAGGCAAGAGCTCACCGCGAGATTGGCGACAATCTCGGTCCATGCAAACCCCACCTGAAGCAAGGTTAAAACACTCGTTACGGTTGCTCGCTAGAGTGTTAAAAATACCGCTAGAGACATAGAGCAATCTATGGACTAGATAGATGACCATCAAATACAGAACTCGGCTTATAGACCAAACTGCTACCTAAATGCTTTCATCCTTTTGGATGGTGAAGGACAGAATTATTTGTCCTTCATTTTTTGTGGTGTTTTAACAAATTTCCCTATTGACAATTAGACCTATGTGTGATACAATAATATACGAATAGAGGAGACATTATGAATACAAATTACATTAATGAATTATCAGCAGACGATATTAGAGAATTTATTGGCACAGTTAGTGCGGTTAAGAATATTAATTGTATCTATCGTGAGCGTAATCATTGGCTTATTTCTATAATAGTTAAATATAAGAGTTTATCAGGTGCAGAAAAGGTAGCAGAATATCCAATTAACTATCATTTGTTCAACTATAATGTAACTAGTGGAGATAGTTTCTTACCAGAGTTACAGGACAAATATCTAGAGGATATTAATACAGCTTGGGTGAATTTCTTGGCAAGTAAATTCCCAGAGTATAGAGAAGAATACAACGCTAGACTTGACGCGTTGAAAATATAGTCATTAATATGAATTGCTCACAAAATTAAGAGAATGAATATACATTCTCATTTTTTTATTTAATTAAATATAGAACAATAATTTACTTTTCTTTTTTCATAATTATTGATATTATAAGTATAGGAGTAAAAATGGCAAAAGAAGTTTTACCTATATTAGAATATTTTGATGATACTAATCTAAGTCTCGATATGTTTTTTTCTAATGGGAAAAAGGATTTTCATAAATTTGATAAAGTTAAAGAACTTGGCATTGATAGATGCGTTATTTTCTTCCCTAGAGATTTTCAAAAACTTAACAACATTTTTAATAAATGCGAACTGATATACGAATTTAAGTCGGCAAGTTCGATATCTCCCGTTTACTTGTATGATAATAAAGTTTTGATTGCTCTATGTCCACTAGGTGGGCCTGCGGCAGCTAATCTAATGGAAGAATTGATATATGTGGGTGTCAAATATTTTGTAGGTACAGGTTCGTGTGGTGTTATAGTTGGTGCTGATTTCGATGAATTTTTCGTACCACGTAAGGCTATTCGAGAAGAAGGAGTTAGTTATCACTATCTCCCAGCTAAAAAATATGTGCAGACTTCAAAGATTATTAATGCTTCACTTGTCAAAGTATTGAAGTCGAATAAAGAGAAATTCAATACAGGTATCGTATGGACTACAGACGCTATGTATAGGGAGACCCCTATGCGAATAGTAGCGCGTATTAAAGATGGTGCTAGAGCGGTAGAGATGGAGACGGCGAGTCTAAGTGCGGTGGCAAAAGCGAAGGGAGTAGAGTATGGTTGCTTACTATACTATAGCGACTTTAATAACGGCAATTTCTGGCAGACTAAAATATATGATAAGTTCAAACTTAGAGAAAAGATTATTTTATATGCAGTAGAGACTTTAGAAAAATTAGAATTAGATAATTAATGAAAAACAAGACAATATATGTCTTGTTTTTTATATTATTGCCATGTAAAAGATATGCAATAATTTTATAATTCATTAAATTTAGCATACTCTTCTTTTAAAATACCAATTGCTTTTCCTTCTATTCGAGATATATAACTACGGCTAATATCTAACATTTTAGCAATTTCTTGTTGAGTGTGTTCTACGCCATCTGTCAGTCCATATCTTAGTGATACGACTTTAAATTCTCGTTCATCTAGTAGTTTGCTCATTCTGTCCGTTACTTCGTCTATAGTTACTCGATGAATTACGATTTTATCTGGGTCGTCTTCATCTCTTTGTGGTAAAATATCTCGTAATGTCAATTCTGCACCATCTTTATCTACACCAATGGTTTCTTCAATACTGATACATACTTTATGCTTTTTATTAGAGCGGAGCAACATTAAAATTTCATTTTCTATACATCTGCTAGCATATGTAGATAATTGTGAGCCTTTATTTGGCTTAAACGAATCTATAGCTTTAATCAATCCTATAGAGCCTACAGAGATTAGGTCATCTGCCTCTGCAGCACCATTGAACTTTTTTGCTACATGTGCTACTAATCTTAAATTATGATTGATTAGTTTTTCACGAGCAGAGGTATCTCCAGCCATCATTTTTTCAATACAGATTTCTTCATCTTCGCGTGAAAGTGGTTTAGGGAAACCGTTTGCCTCATTGACGTACCCGTGGAAAAACATTAACTTCGACATGAAGCGCCCCATTGATTCAAATACCATTTTTCACTCCTTTACAGGTAATGTATATGTCGAAAAATGATATTTCTTGTTTGTCCTATGTAAATTGAACGAGAAATTTGACACAAAAATCAAAAACGATGCTCTTTAAGTTGAATTTATTTTGCGAATTATTTATAATATAAATAGTGAGGTTGTATGGAAAAGCAGGATAATAAAAAATCAGTAAAACAGGAAATTGATTTGCCTACTAGACAGAGAAGGAGTCATTTAATAGGACTGTTATCTGCTATGGGTCTTGCTATAGTATTGGTTATAGTAGAGGGTTGTTTAGGACATTTTTCGTCAATATTTGCGCTTGCTTGTGTTTGTTTTACATGGGCTGGTGTTTATTATATTCTACAATTTTGCTTAGTTAAGCGTGATTGGCAAACTCTAGTAGTAGGTATAGTTGATGCAATTATTGCTCTCACATTATTTATATTCTTCATCATGTCGTTAGTATGGTAAGTCTCACTTAGGTGAGATTTTTTAGTTTTGCTCAATATTAATCTTTTGACACCTAGAGCATTTTTTGATATAATGGTTATTATGAATAGACAGGATAAAATTCGCAACTTTTGTATAGTAGCACATATCGACCATGGTAAATCTACACTTGCTGATAGATTGATGGAACATACAGGTACAGTAGCCAAACGTGACATGGAAGAGCAACTTCTAGACAGTATGGATATAGAACGTGAGCGTGGTATTACTATTAAACTTACACCCGCTACGATGAAATATAATTACAATGGAGAAGAGTACACTCTAAATTTGATTGACACTCCCGGTCATGTCGATTTTTCGTACGAAGTCAGCCGTTCACTCGCTGCTTGTGAAGGTGCTATTTTAGTCGTTGATGCGACTCAAGGTGTGCAGGCACAGACCTTAGCCAATGTGTATCTAGCACTTGATGCTAATCTTGAGATAATACCAGTTATCAATAAGATTGATTTACCTAGCGCTGAAGTAGAAGAAACAAAAAAAGAGATAGAGGATATCATCGGTATACCATGTGATGAGGCGTGTGAGATAAGTGCTAAAACGGGTCTTAATATCGAT
>CATLDS010000089.1 GCA_949902685.1 uncultured Christensenellaceae bacterium
AAGATGCGTCAACTTAAAATTAGAATAATTCGTACATCTAGTTATAAAAGTGGTGGTGAGGTTGTTCAGCAACGTATGATTGAAAACATAATTTGCTCTGACTATTATTGTATAGTATCTAGTTCTCCCTCTTGGCAAAGGACATTGACTAGGGCGTTTAGAAGATATATGCTTAAGAATTTCGGTGAGCAGTACAAGATAGACACTAAGGAACGACTTACTCTCGTAGAGTTGGATAATCAGCAGAGAATAGCCGACCAAATGGAAGATTTTAATATTGATTAGTGAAAATTGGCTTGCTATTGTGAAATGTAAAGTTTTATTAGCTTTTAACTTAAAATTATTATAAAAAACTCTTGACAATCAAGTATGACTATGTTAGAATGACAGCGTAAAAGTAGGAGTACCACTTCTCACCTTGGAGCAAAAGCGACAATGGTAACAAATCGATATTCTAGCATTCGTGCTAAATTTAGATAATGAGACGATAGTCTTTGGGAGTGGGTTCTTTTACATAAAGAAACCCATTTTTCTTGGGTTGGGAGGAAATTTGAAAGAATCACTAAAAAATGAACAAATTGTTTTGGCTGAAGTTCGTCTTATAGGCCCGAATGCAGAGCAACTAGGTCTTATGTCTAGTGAGAAGGCTCTTGAAGTCGCTCACTCATATGATTTAGATTTAGTCCTAATAGCACCAGATGCTAAACCGCCAGTGTGCAAAGTTATGGACTATGGTAAATTCCGTTTCGATGAGTTGAAGAAACTCAAAGACCAGAAGAAAAATCAAAAGGTAGCGAAACTAAAAGAAATGTCACTCGGCATGACGATTAGCGACCATGACCTAGAGATTAAGGCAAAACAAGTTTGCAAGTTTTTAGCAGAAGGATGCAAAGTGAAAGTCAAAATACTCATGAAGGGTAGAATACAAGTTCGTCCACAGATTGGTATCGAAGTGATGAATAAGTTTGCAGAACTATGCGCTAGTGTGGGTCAAATTGAGAAACAGCCTGAAATTGCTGGACGTAACATCTTTATGTTCTTGAGCCCTATCACTAAGAAGTAATCTCATACAAGTGAATACACTACCACTAAAATAAAAAGGAGAAATTATTATGCCAAAAATGAAAACTAGAAAAGCCGTTGCTAAACGTTTCACTGAGACAGGCACAGGCAAGATCAAAATGATGCATGATGGTAAAGGACACATTTTGACTAAGAAATCAAGAAAAAGAAAAAGAAATCTAAGAAAGACCGGATATGTTTCTAAGCAGTATGCTAAGAACATTAAGGAAATGATATAGGAGGCGACAGATGAGAATTAAACGTGGTGTTAATGCAGTTAAGAAACGCCGTGCTATATTAAAGCAGGCTAAGGGTTATAGAGGTGCTAAATCTAAATTGTATAGAGTGGCACGTCAGGCTGTTATGAAGTCTGGACAGTATGCTTATGTTGGTCGTAAGTTGAAGAAACGTGATATGAGATCTTTATGGATTACTCGTATCAATGCTGCTTGCCGTGAGAATGGTGTATCATATAGCGTGTTCATTAATGGACTTAAGAAGGCTAATGTTGACCTTAACCGTAAAGTTCTAGCAGACCTTGCTGTTAGCGATAAAAATGCATTTGCTAAACTAGTAGAGACTGCAAAAAATGCTAAATAATAAAAACTGACCCGATGGGTCTTTTTTATTGTATTCATGTACTTGTTTATACTTTTAGTTAAAAATTTGTTTCTTTAAATAAATCTAATAATTTATAGTTAAACCTACACACCTTATAAAAAAATCGCTATTGAAAATTTATCAAATTTGTGTTACCATATATCTTATAAGGAGTTATGATGATTTTTAAGAAAAATAAAGAGAAAGATGCAAACATTGTAAAAAACACTACCGAGCAATACGAAAATAAAATTATGCGTTACCATAGATTAAAGAAATTGTTTACAGCGCTGTCGGGTGCGTCTTTGTTAGTAGGTTGGATATTTTTATTACCATCATTTATTATTGGAGGAAGTACACTTTTATCATCTCTTGCTTGTACATCTTTTGTTATTAGTCTTGGATTTAATACCGTTTCATCCATTAATGGTAAGAAAGAGAAAAATTATAAAGATTTGCTTGTGAGTGAAACTGTATTTAATCTAGATGATGAGACGGATTTCGTTCAGCACGATATTTTGGCTAAAGATAAAGAATTAGAGAATGCTGATGAGTATGAGATACCTACTCCAGAATTAGCATACGAAGATAAAGATACTCCAGATGTTGATGTAGATAAAGAGTCTCAAACAATAGATTTAGATGATACTATTAATTCATTATAAAAGGAATAAATATGTTTAAAAAGAAAAATAATGCGATTATAGATGATGATATGGTAGAGCCATTAACTAGACTAACTAACAAATTATATAAGGCTAAAAAGAAGCAAAATATGTATAGTCGGCTAGGACGTATATGTATGATGGCGTTTGGTTTTGCATTTGGTTTTTCTCTGTCTGCTTTAACCATCACTAGTTGGGGATTACATACTACAATTATTGCTGCTGTAGGTTTACCTTTGATCATACCTACTATATATTCGCTAGTAAGATATGGAAAATTGACAAAAGAAATTGTTAAACTAGAACTCGATATAAACAAGCGCGAGCGGGAAGATATATTTGATATCAAAAATAGTAATGATATTTCCTACATAAATGAATACGAGAAAGATTATGGTATATCTCAGCCTATAGAAGAAAGAGAAGAAACTATAGAAGAAAAGATTGTTGAAGATACTGACTATAATAGTGTAGATGATGATGTTACCAGTAGTACAGATGATTTGAATGTATAACTCTAGTATTATCTAGAGTTTTTTCTTACTGTTAATTCTATTAATTGACTATTTTTAATTGTTTTGATACAATGGTTTCATGAGTTTAACGAATGCAGAAATTAAATTATTAAAAGATAAAAAGTATAGAAAATCACATGGGTTTTTCATGGTTGAAGGTGAGAAGTTTTGCCATGATGTTTTGTTGAGCGGTGTAGAGATTGTTCATACTATCACTAGTGACAAAAATTTAGTAACTTTCCCTAATATTAGTGTAGTATCTACTAAATTACTTGATAGCCTTGCTACCACTAAAACTAATCAAAATATAGTATGTATTTGTAGAACTAAACAATATGAAATATGTTCTATAGGTAATTCAATTATATTAGATAGATTGCAAGACCCTGGTAATGTGGGGACACTCATTCGTTCTGCTTTGGCATTTGGGTTTGATGACATTTACTTAGTAGATTGTGCGGATGTCTATAGTGAGAAAGTTATTCGTTCATCAGTTGGTACAGCATTGTTAGCGCGCTTGCATAATGTATCATTTGTTGAATTGATTAATAACAAATCTAGCATTGCAGAGCATTTCGCTATAGCTCATATGAAAGGAGACTCAGTCGGTCAAATTCGTTTGCCAAAAGGTCGTATTTCTGTTATAATCGGGAATGAAGGTCAGGGAGTGCGAGATGAGTTCTCGTCACTTGATAATATCAAAATATCTATACCTATG
>CATLDS010000090.1 GCA_949902685.1 uncultured Christensenellaceae bacterium
GAAAGAGAAGAGGAATTTTTATCGATTTTAGAAGGGATGGTAGGTGAAGAGCATCAGCTTCATGAAGAAATGGGGCTTAAAATTGCTGATATACTTTTACAAGAGGCAATAAAAGATATACTTGAGCATATGTTCAATATTAAAAATAGTAAAAAGTTGAGAAGATTTTTGTACATTTGTCAAAACATTTTGATGATAAATCTAAAAGATAATCGTATAGTGGTAGGTAGAAATAAATTTAATCTAAAATTCACATTAGCATATAAATTGAGAGATAAGGTAAAGCGGGTGAATGTATATTGATTGGAAAATTGATTTATTTGTGCTATAATTAGATTATGAAGAAGATTAATGAAGAAATTAGTATAGACAGCACACCACTCGCTGAGCGTATGCGTGCTCGTTCGTTAGATGAGTTTGTAGGTCAAACGCATATTGTGGGTAAGGATAGTTTAATTCGCCGTGCATTGTCTGTAAATAAATTGGGCAGTTGTATTTTTTATGGTACTCCAGGAGTGGGTAAAACTACACTTGCATATATCATTGCCAATTCATTAGGTTTGGAGTATGAGAAATTAAATGCGGTCTCTAGCGGAGTCGCGGATGCTAAGCGTGTGATAGAGAGGGCTAAACAACATTTTGAATTGACTGGCAAAAGTACAATATTAATTTTGGACGAGTGCCACAGGTGGAGCAAAGCACAGAGTGATAGTGTACTCGAGGCTGTAGAGCGCGGTTATATCACATTTATAGGTACTACTACTGAAAATCCACATATCAGCATGACACCCGCAATAGTGAGTAGGTGTAGAATATTTAAGTTTGAGCCATTAACTAGTGATGATATAAAAGATGCTTTAATTCGTTCTATCAAAGATGAAAAACGTGGCTTCGGTAAACTCAAAGTTCAGTTGGATGTAGAGGCGCTTAATCATTTTGCGATGTTTAGTAATGGAGACTTGCGTTCCGCATATAATGCACTCGAGTTGGCAGTTAGTACAACCAAACCAGACAGATCTGGCGTAATTAGTATAGATAAGAAGGTTGCCAGCCAGTGTATCCAGCAACCAGTTATCTCTGTGGATGAGAACACTTATTATGATATGCTTAGCGCATTTTGTAAGAGTTTACGTGGCAGTGATAGTGATGCGGCACTTTATTATGCCGAACGTTTAATCGAGGCGGGCTGTGACCCGTTACTCATCTGTCGTAGATTGATTGCTCATGCCAGTGAAGATGTGGGTATGGCGGACAGTAATGCTGCACTTCTTGCTATGGTAGCAATGAATGCGGTGAAAAATCTAGGATTGCCAGAGGGCAATATTCCGCTTGCTCATGCGATCATATATGTATGCGAGGCAGAGAAGTCCAATAGTGTAGTAATGGCTCTTAATAAAGCCCAGCACGATGCTAAATATAACCCCGATGACAATATACCAGAGCACTTGAAAAATCATCATTATGATATCAAAAATCCACCTAAATACAAATATCCACACGATTTTGGTGGTTATGTGAAACAACAATATCTACCAGATAAATTAAAAGATAAGGTTTATTATGAGCCTAGTAACAATGGGCGAGAAAGGGGTCTTATCAAGAAAAAAGACAGTAAAAATGTTTGATTTCTATCAGTAAAAAAGTTATAATAATATCGTTACAAAAAAGGAGGAATTCATGGAATTAAAAGGTAGCAAAACAGAACAAAATCTTATGACAGCATTTGCTGGCGAGAGTCAGGCTAGGAACAAGTATACATACTATGCTAGTCAGGCGAAAAAAGATGGTTATGAGCAGATAGCAGCAATATTTGAGGAGACTGCCAATAATGAGAAAGAACACGCTAAAATGTGGTTCAAGGCATTACATGGTGGCGCTGTTCCAGACACTATTGCTAATCTAAAGGACGCTGCAGCAGGCGAGAACTATGAATGGACTAATATGTACAAAGAGTTCGCTACTACAGCTAAAAAAGAAGGCTTCACCGCTATCGCTAAGATGTTCGAGGGCGTAGCTAAGATTGAGGCTGAGCACGAGGCTAGATACAATGCACTTCTCGAGAACGTTACTAAGAAAAAATGTTTTGTTAAGAAGGAAGTAGTGGTATGGGTATGCCGCAACTGTGGACACAAGCATGTTGGTAAATCAGCACCTAAAGTTTGCCCAGTATGTGCACATCCACAATCATATTTTGAAGTTGAATCTAAGAATTATTAGAATAAAAAAACGAGTTTTACAACTCGTTTTTTTTACGGATTAGTTTCAGTCTCAATATTATTGAGAGTAAATGCGCTCGATGCAGTCTTTTTATATATTATAACATCATCAACTTTATTTTGGATTGAGTTTGTATCTTGAGGAATGGTTGGCACATCTCGCAGATATTCAGCAATCTTTCCACATATATGTGAGATTGTTGTTCTTCTACCACCTGAACCTTTACCTGATAAATAACCTTCAGGGATTTTAAAACTAATTGAACGGCCTTTTTTAGATTTATCTATTGCAATATCTATTTTTACAGTTACTAAGTTAGTCTCAGTGTCGTAGGACGCAGAGTAGAAAGAACCCATTTTGCTAGATTTTACGAAAGTTATTTTATGCTCATCTTCAGTAGGTTTTTCTTCAATTTTTTCCTCTTTAGTAGGTTCTGTCTTTACTTCAACAACGGGAGATGGAGTGGCAGGATCCTCACTTTTAACAGGTTCTTTCAATATTTCTTCACGCTTTCTGTATTTTTCTGCGCTTTTAGCCATTTTATCTATAGTGTCTTTAGCGCCTGGTTTTGTAGTAAATATAGGAGCAGTTCCTTTAGTAGTTTCAACATCTTCTTTAGTTGGGGCTTCTGCAGAATAAGGCACTGGAGGTAAAGATGCAACTCCATCTTCGACAAACTTATCACGCTTTAGTTTTTTATGTAAGTCAATCACTTTTTGAATATAAGATTGTTTACGTTTGTTTTGATTCTTTTTATCTTTTTTCGAATCCTTTACATCTTCCTTGTCAGTAGGATCATCAGGTGCGCCCAACCAGTGTGCAGTTACTATGTCACCGTATTCTTTGGTAGGTAATGCACTAGTTAGAGTAGACTTTAATGTATCCAATACTTCTTTATATCGTCCTTTAGTGGTGCTATCTTTAATAGTATCACTTATTTCTTCTAATTGATATTTAGTATCTGCCAATTCGTGTAAGCGATTTCTATTAGTTTTAAGTAAAACATATCTTTGTAACTTTCTAAATGGATTTTTACTATTCTCGTACTTTTTGATTTTTTTATTAGTCTCGTTGAATAGAGTATTAAGTTTGAATACTGGAACATTTTTAAGTTCAGCTTCGTTAGATAAAATCTTAGTATTTTGAGAACTACGTCCATATTTTTTCTTATAATGACGTTTTGTTAAAGCATCCTTGCTTAAAATCACAGCTGGTGTTGCTACCAAACCAGATGCACCACCAAGTATGCCGAATGTAGCAATATTAAGTAGTAAGTTATCAGTTAAGCCAGCAGTAGCACCTACAGTACCCACAGCACCGAAGATAGCACCAACAA
>CATLDS010000091.1 GCA_949902685.1 uncultured Christensenellaceae bacterium
GGAGAATACTAAATTCTTGCGTGGGTTTAGTTTCAAGATGAATAGAGTAAATGGAGCATATTGGCGTGGTAGTGAGAAGAATAAAATGCTCACTCGTATCTATGTGTATGGCTTCTTAAATAAGGACGACTTGAAAGAATGTCTTCGTCTAGAGGAAGAAGCAAAAGAGCGTGACCATCGAAAATTAGGTAAAGAATTAGGAATTTTTATGTATAACGACCTTATAGGTAAAGGACTGCCAGTATGGTTACCTAATGGTTATATTGTGCGACGTGAATTGAGCGATTATATTATAGACAAAGAATTAGCACTTGGTTATCAGCATGTGATGACTCCATCACTTGGTAATGTCGATTTATATAAAACTTCTGGACATTGGGAGCATTATAAAGATGATATGTTTCCAGCAATGGAGTTAGATGACGAGTCGTATGTATTGAGACCTATGAATTGCCCGCATCATATGGTAATATACAAAAATTTCAAGCACTCATATCGTGACCTTCCACTTAGAATAGCAGAGATTGCTAATGATTTCCGTTTTGAAGCCAGTGGTGCATTGTGCGGAATAGAGAGAACTCGTGCATTTACTCAAAACGATTCACATATTTTCTGCCGTCCTGACCAAATTAAAGAAGAGGTTGAAGGCGTTATTAACTTAATCTTAGATGTATATAAAGATTTCGGTTTGAAAAATTATAAATTCCGTTTGTCTTTAAGAGATAAGAACAATACTGAGAAATATTTTGGCAATGATGACCTTTGGGTGAAGAGCGAAACTGCACTTCGTGAAATTTTAAAGGCAAGTGGAGCAGAATATTATGAGGCAGAGGGCGAAGCGGCATTCTATGGTCCTAAGATTGATGTTCAAGTAAAATCTGCTATAGGACATGATATCACACTCTCTACTATACAATTAGATTATCAGTTGCCAGAGCGATTTGAATTAGAATATGTAGATGAAAACGATGGTAGAAGTCGTCCTGTTGTTATTCATCGAGCGGTATTTGGCTCATTAGAACGTTCTATCGCATTTATCATAGAGGAGACTAAAGGTCTGCTTCCAGTTTGGCTAAGTCCAACACAAGTGAAGATTATCACAGTGAGTGAGAAAAATAATGATTATGCGAATGAGGTGGCGAAGAAATTAAGAATTAAGAATATTCGTGTTTCACTTGATTTATCAAATGAAAGTGTGGGCAAGAAAATTCGTTCAGCCGTATTAGAAAAATCACCATATATTTTAGTACTAGGGGATAAAGAGACTGCTGAGGGTGGTGTTGCAGTTCGTCAGCGTGGTTCAAAAGATACTGTAACTAAGTCTTATGAGGAGTTTGAGAACGAAGTAATACTGGCGATTTCTAATCGTACTTTGTAGAGGTATTTAATCTCATTACCATATGCTTGATATTCATAGACGAATTTCGTGGTAATACGATACAAGTTCGTAAAATATGTGACACACATAGAAGAGATTAAAAAATGACCAATATTGGTCATTTTTTAATCGGCTATATCACATAATCCTTCTTTATAATTAATGAATACGGGTACTTGAGTATTCTTTTCATAATAATTGTTACTATATATAGAGTACACGGTTTTTCCTACCATTATTTGTATTTTATATACTTTTTCACCATCATCTTCATTGAATAGTTCGCACGATACAATAGTACCATATGCGCGTGATAAGCTTGAAGTATTAGTTAGTTGCTTTTTTTGTATCGCGTTTGAAATAATTGCACATAATACAATGGTTAAAAAGAAACCCAAGAAACCAATTATAATACAAGGTACGAATTGAATAGATATACCAACCATAAGTGTAAGCATGAACACACCTAGTATTATAAAGATAATTATTGCGGGCGCTTTACTTTTTGGTTTACTATTGCGATCATTTTTTATGTCTTTAATAGTATTATTATAGATCTTATTTAATTCATTACGTTTAGTATTTAAATCATTAATTATTTTTTCAATTTTGTTATCGAATTCTTCATCGTCGTCTAAATCATCATCGTCTAAATCGTATTCATCGTCATCTTCGAAATCATCTTCCTCATCAATCTCTAGGTCGTCATCTTCATCTATTTCGTCCTCATCATCGACATCGGCATCGTTGTTAACGTCTTGGTCTATGTTGGAAGAAATAGTCTCTTCTTTTTTATCTTTATCGTTAGAAGGGTATAGCTCATAGTATGACTTGGTCTCTTCATAATCATTATCATTATGCTGTAATAGTTTTTGCAAATCTTTTTCTTCTTGTATTTTTTCCTTTTCGCGTTGCTTTAAGAATTCTTCCCATTCATCTTTTACTTTTTTCATATTCACTCCTTTTACTATTCTATCTCATTAAATAACTGTTTGTCAATTCGTTTTAATTCATGAAGTAATTTTTGTGATATATTAACATTTTTTAATATTGTGTTCATAATTGTGTGCTGATTTTTTAATTTTTGTTGTTTTTACAGCTATTATTTGACTGCTTACTTGGTTTATTCTAGAATATTTCAGTTGAAAAGAGAGGAGATAATATGAATTTTTTCAAAAAAACATATTGTAGAATATATCAAACAATTTTTAAATTAGCTATTCCAATTCTACCATATAGAGAACCAAAATTACTAAAAAGTAATGAGGAATTAGTTAATAAGTTAAAAGAACTGAATGTAAAAAGTGTGCTTCTAGTCACAGATAAAGGTTTAAAAAATCTTGGGTTGACAGATTCGTTAGAGAAGAGCATAACTAAAGCGAATATTAGCGTTAATATATATGATGGGACAGTGCCTAATCCAACTACAGATAATGTAGAAGAAGCATTAAGTGTATATAAAGTAAATTCATGCGAGGCTATTATAGCATTCGGTGGTGGATCTCCTATGGATTGCGCTAAAGCTGTGGGAGTTAGGATTGTCAAACCTAAAAAATCACTTAATAAAATGAAGGGTGTATTAAAAGTTGGTAAGAAATTACCGCCATTGTTTGCTGTGCCAACCACTGCGGGTACAGGCAGTGAGACAACTCTAGCTGCTGTCATCACAGATAGTGAAACACGACATAAGTACGCTATTAATGACTTCCCGCTAATACCTCATTATGCCATGTTAGATGCTAAATTGACTGTGGGATTGCCTAAATTTGTGACCGCCACTACAGGTATGGATGCACTTACTCATGCGGTAGAAGCATATATCGGTCGCAGTACAACAAAAAAGACGAGAGAGTGTGCACTAAAGGCAACCAAACTCATAATTGAAAATCTGGAGACAGCTTACAATAATGGCTCTAATATTAAGGCAAGAGAGAATATGCTTCATGCTTCTTATTTGGCGGGTGTGGCATTTACGAAATCATATGTTGGTTATATTCATGCTATAGCACATTCTTTGGGCGGGAAATACAATACCGCACATGGCTTCGCTAACGCAATAATAATGCCGTACGTTCTTAAAACGTATGGTAGGAAAATCTATAAAAAATTATACAAGTTAGGGCAATATTCTGGTTTGTTTGATGCTAATACACC
>CATLDS010000092.1 GCA_949902685.1 uncultured Christensenellaceae bacterium
CTATTAGGCTTTATTTAGATGTTGATGGATATAAAGCAAATAGAAATCAATCTATCGTTGATATGGCGAATAAAGTAGCAGAGCAGGCTATCAAGATTGAGCGAAATATTCATTTAGATCCAATGAACGCGTACGATAGACGTATAGTTCACACCACTCTCCAAGGTAGAGAAGATGTGACTACAGAGTCAACTGGCGAAGGGGAGAAACGTCACGTTGTTATAAAACCAATTTTTAAAAGATAATTCACTTAAGGAGGAGAGTATGAGTAGAGAAGGTATACTTACAGGTGAAGGATCGAAAGCAAGTTTAGGTGGTTTTGATAAAGCAGATTTTGCTAATCTTATAGACAAGCGAGACGGCATGATTGCTGACTATTTCGGTGGTGAGAAATTTTATGATAATTCACTCGTTAGAGCAGAGCCGGAACATCGTGAATGGTATGAAGAAAACATATTACCTTATGATATAGAAATTTGTGCATTAGGTAATAGAATTCTTGAAGAAGTTTATGGCAGAAAAGAGCAGTACGCATACTTAGGTGACATTTATCTAGATGAAGATTTAGATGACTGGTACAATAAATGTGTCAACGGAGAAGTTGAAAGGACTATTGAGTTATAGTAAATAAAAATGGCGAAAAGTTAAATCTAGTGAGAAACTAGGTTTTCTTTTTTTATCTTACTCTTATAGCAAAAAGATATATCTTACTTTGAGATTTTAAGATGTATCGCTACATTTAATTTTACTTTTTTTATTATTGACATTTCTATATTGCAATGTTATAATTTGGACATGAATAAGAAAAAAATAAATACAAGTTCATTGACAGATCGTGAGAAATTGCAACTTTTATATGAGCAGTTTTTAATACTTAACCACAAGTCCGTATCGATGAATTTTGAATATACTTCTAAAGCAGTAGATTATGTAAAAAATTCTTTATCGACTTTTATGTTTAAATTATTTGATTACACGGGTTTACCACAAGTTGTTAGTGATGAGGAATATAAGAAATTAGAAGCACGAGAACTTTTTCGCGGTATAGATGATATGGATTATCATGCTGAACTATTATGTAGCGAAGAATATTATCAAAGTTATTGGCACAATGGCATTGGTATCTTCAGCACTACAGAGAGAGATTGGGCTGAACAATTTTTCACAAAAAATAGTGCAGAACATGTATTGAAATTTAAATACACGGGGAAAACATTGGATCGTATAAACGATAAATCTACAAACTTTGCTTATTTTATGGCATTAAAAAGTGGTAATTATAAAGACATCAAAGATGAAAATATAACTAATAAATGCAAAGTGTTTAGAGAATTTATCGAGGATAAAAAAAGTGATGTGCCTAATATTAAAGGTATAAATAAGGATTATGCTGAACGCAGAGGAAAACAAGATTTTGCCGAGTTGATGACTGTCGATGACACCTTTATGCCTGTATACCTTGGTTTTGATTGTTTTGATTTTGATATTAATCGCTATCATAGACCAGAAATAGTTATTCAAAATCGTGGTAAAATGGTTGTAAGCCTAAGCGAGTATAATCGTGTTTGCAAAGCAAGCAAAAAATTCAAGCACTGCGTAAAAACTGAGGCGGATTTAATTCCTGAGCCACTAGCAACAACCATATTGTAAAAAGGATGCTTAGTTATAGGCTTCCTTTTTGTCTGTTTCTAAATTAATAACTCTTCCGCTTATTTTTTTATTTGACAATTGATGATATTATGTCTATACTACATCTAGAGGTATTCCATGGAAAATAATGATGTATTAAGCGAATTTGATATTAAGGTAGATAAAGTTAAGAGATTAGAAGAGAGTGGTGAGAAAGCATACAAGGCGAAATTTCACAAAACTCACGAAATTCATGATTTAGAGAAATATGAATTAGGTACTAAGGTAAGTATTGCTGGACGTATGATTTTCAAACGTACATTTGGTAAACTGATATTTGCTAGATTGTATGCAATAGGTGATAACTTTGAAATAACTCCTAGTGAGCAGACTAGATATAGTGTGCAGATTAGTCTTTCACTCAATGTTGTAGGAGCAGATGCTTTGGCGAAGTTCAAAGAATTCTGCGATGTAGGTGATTTCGTTGGTGTTAATGGAGAATTGGTACGTACACAGACTGGCGAGTTAACTGTACAGGTAGAGACATTTAAACTGCTTAGTAAAGCTCTACGTGCTTTGCCTGAGAAATTTCACGGTTTAGTGGATGTAGACGCTAGGTATCGCCAGAGATATTTGGATATAGTATCTAATGAGAAGAGTAGGAATGCGGTACTTATTCGTTTTAAGGTACAACAGTTCTTACGTGATTTCTACATTAAACATGGCTTCTTAGAGGTTGAAACACCTGTATTACAAAATGCTGTAGGTGGTGCTCTTGCTAAACCTTTCCGTACTCATCACAATGCACTTGATTTAGATATGAACTTACGTATATCACCAGAGACATGGCTCAAGAGAACTATCGCATGTGGATTTGATAAAGTATTCGAGATTGCGAAAGACTTTAGAAACGAAGGTTTATGCGTAGATAAATTACAAGAATTCACTATGTTAGAGAGTTATGCTGCTTATTGGGATTTCGAGGATAGTATCAAATTCTATACTGAACTATTTAGAGAAGTGTGCTATTACGTGTTCGGTAAATACGAGTTCGTATCACAAGGTAGGACAATAGTACTGCCAGAAGTGTTTCCACGTATGGATTACGTCGGTACTCTTAACGAAATACTTGGCTTCAATGTATTAGATATAACAGATGTAGGCGAATTTAAGAAATTAGTGCTGAAGAAAAACCTTTTGGAAGAGTACGAATTAAAAGACCAGTTCACAGTTGGTGGTATCATTGACTTATTATATAAGAGGAAGATGCGCCCTAATATTGTAGAGCCTACTATTCTATATAATTATCCTAATGTAGTACCATTGGTGCGTTATAGTGACAAAGATGATAGAATTATCGAAATGTTCCAGTTGGTAATAGATGGTCAAGAGATGGTGAAAGGTTATAGCGAGTTAGTTAATCCTATTCAGCAGAAGAGAGGATTTGAAGAACAGGCTAAGGCGAAACAGCAGGGTGACGCGGAAGCAATGGATTACGATAGTGAGTATGTGCTTGCTATGGAGCATGGATTCCCACCTATATCTGGAATTGGATTTGGTATAGATGTGTTTATCTATCATTTGTTAGATTTAGATAATATACGTGATACGATTTTATTCCCTATTACTAAACCTATAGACAACACTAAGAGTGAGGACGGAAAGAATGAAAATTAGTATTCTTGGTGCAGGTAGATGGGCTTCATGTCTAGCTTATTGCATGGACAAAAAGAAGTATAACGTTTTAATGTGGGAGCGACTGCACGATGACGGAGATGAGAGCAAACTTTTTAAAAGTGGAACTAATGAATACGTCCACCTTACTAAGCGAGTATATTATACACACGACTTAGAACAAGCACTTAATT
>CATLDS010000093.1 GCA_949902685.1 uncultured Christensenellaceae bacterium
ACTAACACCCGAGCAATCAAGTATCTCTCCCCTTCGGCTACTTAGTGGTAAATCTCTTAGCCACTCCTCCGAAGCAAGAATTTGCAGTCGTTTCCCGTCTATTACTTGGAGATAAAACACTCTGCACAGCAAAGCAAAAAATACTATAACAATTATTAGTAGACTGGCTATAAATCGTCTCTCGAGTGAAAATATATTGTAAAAAGTTTTAAACCTCTTTGTTCTCATACTATTATGTTATTAATATGGACAAGAAAAAAGACCGCATTCACGGTCAATATTAACTAAATAGATTTCTAAATAAAATGGTAAGTTTGTCCATAAAAGTGAGTTCTTTAGTATCATCACTATAGTCGCGAGGTTCATTAAGCGTGACATTTATAGGATCTCCACTTGGAGTATTTGGCTGTCCTTCCATATTCTCAAAGATAACTACTTGCTCAGATTTTGATTGAATGGTATTGGCATTACTATTAATGTCTCTAGTAAGCAATGCCTGTGTCACAGCATTGATACCCACAAAGGTAAATAATAGAGCAGCAACTGTGATATATACACCTGTTAAAAGTTTCACTCTGCGTTTAACAAATGCTTTTTTCTCATCTTCTTTTCTTTTAAATACTTTATTCTCACTAAGGGTAGCGTCTTGCACTCGCTCCAAACCTTTAAGTTCGGGGGCTTTACTAACCTCTTGCTCACTTTTTAGTAAATCCTCTAGGCGTGGCAAACTCTCGAGCAAGTTCTCATTAGTAGTCTCACTCTCTTGCTCCACCTTAGTAATCGTAGATGTAATTTTCTCTTCCTCTTGTTCCATACTAAATCTTCTCTGCTACTCGTAATTTTGCACTTGCAGACCTTGAATTCTCATACAACTCATTCTCACTAGGAGCAATGGGATGTCTAGTAATAAGTTTAATATCTGCCTTATGTCCGCAAATACATTTAGGTATTCTAGGCGGACAGATACAGTCTGTAGAGTGTAGTTTAAATGCAGTTTTTACAATCCTATCTTCTAACGGATGAAATGTAATTATACATAGTCTACCACTTTTTTTCAATCTTGACAACATTTTTTCGACAGAATTAGTTAAATCATTTAACTCGTTATTAACTTCAATTCGTATGGCTTGGAATGCTTTATTGCATAAACTTCCTTTATTTTGGAATTTTGGCGGATAACTAGATATAACAATATCTCGCAATTCAAATGTAGTTCTTATTGGTGTGTTCTCACGAATTTTACATATCTTTCGTGCTATTTGTCTAGCATTTCGCTCTTCTCCATACAAATATAATATCTTAGACAATTCTTGCTCGCTGTAATTATTGATAATGTATTCAGCATCTAGTACTTGAGATTTATCCATACGCATATCTAATCTAGCATCTTCTCTAAAACTAAACCCACGCTCTGCATTGTCGAGTTGATAACTGCTGACACCTAAATCTGCCAATATTCCGTCTACCGCATCAATATTCAATTCATCTAATATCTCATCAATATTAGCAAAGTTATCATTTACAAAAGTAATTTTGTTTAAATGCTCTTTTAATCTAACTTTAGCAGCGGAAAGTGCATCTGTATCCTTATCTATACAAATTAATCTACCTGTACTTAACTTTTTAGCAATCTCTAGCGAATGACCGCCACCACCAGTAGTACAATCCACATAAACACCATCGGGCTTAATATTTAGTCCGCTGATACTCTCATCTTTAAGTACTGATATATGTTTAAATTCCATTTAATCTATCTTTATCAATGTGTTTTTTAATGCATCGCAACTGGTTAGATAATATTTAATACCATTTATCTCATTGTACATCATATTGCGATTAATATAACCATGTAGATGAGCAAACACGACGGCACAAACACCGTATTCCTCTAATTTTTTAGTATACTCACTAGGCTCTATCCTATTGTTAAATGGTGGATAATGCGTGATGAATATAATCTTTTCATTATTTTCCTGCAATTTTTTAGCAGACTGCAATGATAATTCTAGTCTAATAAGTTCACGTGCGTATATTTTTTTATTCTCTTCTGTTGCAAATTTACCATCAGGTATTAACCAACCGCGATTGCCACAGAATATGTATTCACCTATCTTAATTGCATCGTTCTGTAAGGCAAATGCATTGGGTGGCAGTTTCTCTCTCACACGACTGACACTGCTCCACCAAAAATCATGATTGCCTCGTATGATAATCTTTTTCCCTGGGAGCGAATTTAGTAACTCAAAGTCTGGTACAACGTCCTCTAGTTTCATTGCCCACGAATAATCTCCAGCCAATATTACAACATCGCCGTCTGTAACCTTTTCTCTCCAATCTGTAGTAATCTTATCTAAATGATTATGCCAAACAGGGCCAAATATATCCATTGGCTTAGTGTTGTTAATATCAAGATGTAAGTCACTGATTGAAAATATATTCATTATGCTCCTTGCGTTTTCATATCAGGGACGCACCATCGTAGATACATGTGCGTCAGTACATATATCTCATGTAAGTCACTGATTGAAAAGATATTCATGATATTAGTATATTCCTTTTAATTGTTTTGTCAAATAGATAACTATTGACTATTTTTTCGTTAAATTCTCTCGCTCGTTTCTTTTATATAGCAATATCAATTTCGGTCTATTATAACGTTGTACCATTACTGGTAATACATTTATAATCGTGTTACATATTAGTAATGGCAAACCTACTACAAAAAATAATTGAAGGTCTATAAAAATCACCAATACACCAAATATTGCACTCAGTGCGTGCATCAATTCACCATTGATAGTCGCACACATAAATTTCATAACATATTCATTATTATGCGGATCGTGTACTTTGCTTTTATCAAAGTTTTCGAGAGTTTTTCCCAGTTCTGGAATTTTATCTTTCCATTTACGTATATCTAGAGCCACATATAATTTTTGTTCCCAATTATGTACTTTAAAGAATTTAGAGAATGGATTAATCCATTTCTTAGGGATAGCCAACTTTACAAATAGTGCGAAGAAAACATTAATAGCCAATAAAACCACTATTGATATAAATATCACCCTCATTACGTAGCCGTCGCTTAAATCATAAATAGGTACTCCCACAAATATACCTAGCATACAAGCCAATATCACGCACACGACTACAATTATAGCAAAACTCATTTCCACCTACTATTTTACTCTAATCTATTGGCGACTTTTTGTCAACTTATTGCGATTAGATTGTGCATTTCACGTCTTTTAACAAAATTTCATTTTGAGGAATAGAATATATTGTATCATTTAGGAGGTTTAAAAATGTCTT
>CATLDS010000094.1 GCA_949902685.1 uncultured Christensenellaceae bacterium
GCTAATTTGTACATTCCTGTCTAAGTCTGTTACTACTACTCCTGGTGTCTTTGCACTTCCATCGTACAATACACTTCCTATGTCCGCTACACTACATCCTACTATACTCTTGCGATTGATAGTAAAGGTTACACTCTTAGTTCCTGTATAGTTGTTTGTACCTGTGATGGTCATTGTTGCTGTTCCCGCATTGGTATTATTACTATATGTAATAGTATAATTATTTGAAGTTATTGTTGCATTCCTATCTGGGTCCTCTATTGTTGGTGACTGTGTTATCTCACTTCCTGTGTATGTCTTACTAGTTAATCCTGTTACTATTGCATTGGTTATTGATTTTGGACTGATAGTAAAGTTAACCGTCTTAGTTCCTGTATAATTTCCTGTTCCCTCAAGGGTAATACTAGCAGTTCCCGCGTTAGTATTATTTGAATAACTAATCATAAAATCTGGATAGCTAGAATTACTAGTTAAATACGCACCTCTATCTCCATCACGTACAGATAGATTAAATGTATGTGCATTCCCATCGTACTCCACATCACTCTGTCCTGTTACTGTTACTCCACTAATTGATTTTGGTGTTATCTGGAATGTCTTGGTGACGTCATTAATACAATTACTTGTATCAGTTGCCATAATTATTATAGCTGCAGTACCAACATCTCTGTTAGTTCCATACTCGCATCTATATGCGTTAGATGATACTATACGTCCCTCTGGTGTGCGTATAATTGGAACAGGTGTTATTGGCGAACCTGTATATGTATATGAGGAAGATATGTCGTATGTACATTTAGTTAATTCGCATTTTACAATATTGTAGTTTACCGTAATAGAAACACCCTCGTATTGCCCCTTACCTATAATTATACAATTAGCACGTGAACCAGCACTACCAGCACTACCATTATAACGAATATCAAAATTTGATATATCTACCGAACTAGGACTCAAGGTAGGTGTAGGTGTTATACTAGAACCCGTCCACATTTGGTCAGGAATAGATGCAGATAATGTATAAATAGTATTATCCACACCTGCTCTTATAGTTGATGTTGGAAACACTGTTGAAACATCATTATCAGTAAATCCTAACTCATATAATAAATTTTTCAGTGAAGTTCCTGGAACTAATACGCCATTAGTTCGACTTCCATCTCCGTTTGCAAAATTTATTGATAGATATAAAGAAATGTCAGCTCCTTCATCCATCGTAAAGTCAGTTTTGCCATTTATTGTAGAAAATTTAAAATACGTCATATATGGTTCAGTATATTTAGCACCATCTAAAAATGGTCCAAAATTTATTTTTAAAGATAATTGATTTTGGGGACGAACAATACCTTTAACTTTAATAACCTCAACCTCACCCGAAAGATTAAGGCAATTGTCTTTTAAAACAGAAACAGCGTATTGATCCATACTCGTTTTAATATTGTAACTATTAAAACTGGCAGCCATAGGTATAATGCCACTATTATCCGTACCAAAAATTTCTGTAGATGCATCTGTATAATTTTCATTGGAAACGGTGGCAATATTTTTAGATACATTATCTATAGGTGAAAAAACGTTGACACCTACACCTGTCAACAATGATGCCATAGCAACCCCTAGACTAATAAAGAATACTTGTAATTTCTTCATATTTTTCCCCTTTATTTATTTTGCATATTCTTTGTCGTTATATACAAAATTTTGTCTAATACTTCGTTCTAAGTATAAAACTATACCCCCCCCCAAGTCAAATAAAAATTATGAAAAAATAAAAATATTGATAATAATATTAAAAATAAAAACCTTTACTATTTATTAAAAAAATTTTTTAGTATTGCATTTCCTTATTAAAAATATCTTTTATATAAAAAAATACTACAAAATAGATTTTTTGCGGTATTTTTTCTTATTTTTTTATTAAATTTTAAGAAATTTATACTTTATTTACAAATAATTATGATTAAATTTTAATATATGCGTATTTCTTTAAAAATGATTTAATTTCAAAAATATCGTTCTTTTCATAAAAAGAAATTAATAATTTTTTATATTCTTCAACTTTTTTATCCGGAATAACGATTAAGCCTCGTGCATTTTTAATAAGTAAATGATTAGCAAATATTACAGCTGTGCGCTTATTCCCATCAATGAATATCTGTCGTTTCATTATATATAGAAGTATATCAATAGCAGTATCAACTACATCTTGCTCTTTTGATAATATCTCATTTAATTCATCTTTAATATCATTCTCTATAGGTATCTGCGGTTTCCAATCAGTACCTCCTATGCTGACCGGAGTAGTACGAATTTTACCAGCATTGTAGTAAAAACCTTCTTCTACCAATTTGTTAATTTCACATAGTAATGCAAAGTTTGTAGGTGACATAATCACATCTTTATTAGTAATAAACTCCCATGCTCGTTTAAGGTTCACAACTTTAAGTACATCATCGGCAGTCATATTATTCACCTTGCCACCTTCAACTATCGTCTCAGTGTCTGCATAAGTAGTCGCTATTCCCTCAAGTACAGCCTGCTTGTAAATGGTATCAACGAGATATTTTCGAGCAAAATCAATATTGATAGAAACTTTCTCGTCTATATTCTCCTCATTGTAACCAGCCGATTTAAGTTGTTTGTTTATCTCACGGAGTTGTTTTTTCAATGTTTTAGCCACATTGTTAGCATATATCAAATTATTGTACAAGTCATCGCTGTACTCATTCACGTATTTAGTTAAACTTAAACCATCTTCGCGATAGTGTACATAGAGATATTTTTTACCATTTCGTTCTCGTATCTCAGGTGTACCATAAACTAAAGAATTCAATTTTTGTTTCAATTGATCTCTATCCTTAACCAAATTTAATAGTTCTATTCTTTTATCCATATTATCCTCTTATGTGAAACATTTTCATCTATAATAATTAATATTGTTTCACATTTGTATTATAACACAATATATAAAAATGTGAAACGTTTTTGATATATTTTATCATTTTTGTTTCACATTCATATTTACAATTGTTTCGTAATATTAGTCCTTAATAGCGTCTTTAGACATGTTCTCTAGCAGGCGGCGGCGTTTCCTCTTCCTCTGTATTACGTTTATCGTTACTATTAGGCCTACCAGTACTACTACTCCTCCTGCTACTCCTATCCCTATCCACATACCGCTTCCGCTCTCCGCTTCTATCTCTAGGATTATTACTCCCGCTCCTCTTAGTACTGCTATCTCCCCTTCTACTTCCTTTATCTCTCCGCTCTCTACTATGTATACTCGGTAT
>CATLDS010000095.1 GCA_949902685.1 uncultured Christensenellaceae bacterium
ATCCGTCATCTCATCATTAATTTTTTTAATTTTTTCACGTAAATCATTAGAAAAAGGTATAGTTTGATTATTAATTCTAATATATTTACATTTTTTTAATAAAACTTCTGGTGCGCCTTTGCTGTAGCTTTTAACTCCGTTTTCATTAACTATTACACTCATCATCTTTCTGGTAGAATTGAATGGAATTTCGTGAATGACCTTTTGTTTCGTGTATTCACATCTCTTAGATGCATATTCGAATAACGCTGTTTCAGTAGGTTCTCCAACAAGTTTATTTTGCTCGTATTTCGCATTGTTACATAGTAACATACATTTCATTACTTCTTTAAAGGTATCTCCAGATTGAAGTTTGTAATCATTATCGAAATAAGTATCTACTACCTGCATTTTATTAAGCGTTAGTGTACCAGTCTTATCTGTACATATCACTTCACAACTACCCAGAGTCTCTACTGCGTGTAAATGTTTTATGATACATCTACGTTTAGCGAGTTGTTGTACACCTAAAGCCAAGATTATAGATATTACTGCAGGCAGACTCTCAGGAATAGCCGCCACCGCAAGAGCCACCGATGTCATAATAGCATTCATGATATTGTCACCAGCTACGAGTTCTATAATCAAAATAACCGCACATATGCCAAGTGTTGCGAATGTCAATATCTTGCCAATTTTATCTATCGATTTTTGCAGAGGAGTATTCTCTTTCTTTGAATTGAATAATATATTGGCAATCTTACCTAATTCAGTCTCTTTACCAGTAGAAATCACTATTCCTTTCGCTTTTCCACTCGTAACCATACTTCCTGAATATGCCATATTCTTTCGCTCTGCTAGTGGAGTGTTGGTATTCAAGATTAAATCCGCACTCTTTTCCACTGGAACACTTTCGCCAGTAAGCGAACTCTCGTCACACGCAAAGTTGTTTGTTTCAATCAAGCGTACGTCTGCTGTTAAAATATTGCCTGCTTCGACTTCAATAATATCTCCAGGGACTATTTCAGTCGAGTCTACATTAAGAGTCGAGCCACCTCGTATGACCTTGACTGAGGTTTTAGTATATTTCTGCAAGTCATCAATGCAAGCCTGCGCCTTACTCTCCTGAAACACTCCAATAAATGCGTTGACTATTACAATGAATAATATCACAAAGCCTTCAAACAAATCCGCATATTCCTTGTTAGCAATAGCAATAGATAATGAAACTATCGCCGACACTAAAAGTATCGCAACCATTATATTTAAAAATTGCTTAAAAAAACATTTAATAAAAGATTGTCTTTTTACCTTCTCCAACTCATTTTTACCATACTTTTTCAGTCTAGACTGCGCTTCACTGATGGCAAGTCCATTTTTTGAACTTTCTAATTTATGCAATACTTGATCAATATTAAGGTTATACATACAATATAATTTATTGTCGACCTTGTCCAAATAGAACATGATTAAAGTTTGGATAATAAATTTTAATGAATTTTGTCATAAGTCTTTGAAAATGTAATAATATGTGATACAATTAAATTGAAGGTGAATTATGCCAACTATAGACGAAATCACAAGTACTCTTGACACTTTTGATAAGAAAAAAGTTGAAGAGTTAATGGATATATTGCAAGATATGGGTCTAGGTGAAGAAAAGAAATGTGAAGGAGCACTGTATTTTACATTTTCTTTGAACAAAATCAATTTGGATTACATCAAAGAAAACTTCCCTGATAGTATATTCTCTACTATAACTATCCTAAAAAAGTTAGATACTTTAAATTATTCTCAACAAAAAGAAGAAGCAGAAAATTTGAGAAAGATGTTTTTTGCTATAACCAAAGATGTACGAACAATAATGTTAAAAATTGGTTTAGTCGTTACACATTGTAGATATGCAGAGAACTTAGATGAACCGGATAGGCTAACGCTTGCAAATTCAGTTATCAGCCTATATGCTCCTCTCGCTGCACGTCTAGGGCTATCTAACTATAAAACAGAATTAGAAAACTCAGCATTCATGATAACTAATCCTACAAAATATAACGAAATTCAAGAAGAAGTTGACAATAGATTTCACAAACGTCAGCCAATCGTAGAACGTTTGGTTACTCTAGTTAAAAAGTGCATGAATGAACTAGGTATTGAAGGCAGAGTTTATGGCAGAAAGAAACATATATACAGCATTTATAAAAAATTAGAAAGTCATCCTCTAGACCAAATATATGACTTAATAGCCGTGCGTGCTATTGTTCGTAATGTACCTGATTGTTATGCTCTCATAGGCAGATTACATAGTGAAGTCGAGCCTATGAAGAATAGATTTAAAGACTATATCGCAACTCCTAAACCAAACGGTTATCAATCTATTCATTCAACTGTGAAATTTGAAGGCTTCCCAGTCGAGATACAAGTTAGATCCGAAGAGATGCACCAATACGCAGAATACGGTATCGCTGCACATTGGTTATACAAAGAAAAACGCTCTAAGCAAGATTCTCTAGATATTCGTCTCGCATGGTTAAGACAGATGATGGAGAACGAAAATACCAGTATTGAGGAGCTAACCAATTCACTTAATCAAGATATATATAATAACGAAATATTCGTTCAAACTCCTAAAGGTAAAGTAATATATTTGCCCACAGGCTCTACCCCGATTGATTTTGCTTATAATATTCATAGTGAGGTTGGCAACCGATGTGTTGGTGCTAAAGTCAATGGCAAAATGGTGCCGACTACATCTGTGCTCAATAATGGTGACGTAGTTGAGATTATCACTAATCCTAACTCAAAAGGTCCGTCTAGAGATTGGCTGAAACTATGTAAAACTAGCGAAGCACGTACAAAGATTAATGCCTTCTTCAAAAAGAACATGAAAGAAGAAATCATACGTCTAGGTAAAACGATGCTTGAGAATGCAATTAAAGAAAAAGGTTACGCTGTAAACAAACTCTTAGACAAACAGAATATTGAAGATTTATTGTCTTACTACAACATGTTAGAGATTGACGAATTGTATGCCAATATTGGCACTAGTGCGATAAGCGCTAAATATCTAGCGAATAAACTATCTCTAAACTACCAAAAACAACTTAAAATAGAAAAAACCACCAGCGAATTAGAGCGCAGTATATCACTCGCCGAGCCTAGCGAAAGTCAAATTTCTATTAAAGGTCTTAACAATATACTTATGAAGTTCGCGGGGTGCTGTCGTCCTATGTATGGAGATGATATAATAGGATTCGTGTCCGCAGGTAGAGGTGTTATCATTCACCGTGCTATCTGCCCTAACGTA
>CATLDS010000096.1 GCA_949902685.1 uncultured Christensenellaceae bacterium
TAACATTCAACACTTATTTGATGCTGGCGTAAAGATTAATCAAACTAACGATACTAGCATTGACTCATTCTTTACGGACAAAACCGTTGTCCTCACTGGTACACTCGAGTATTATACTCGACCTGACCTTACTAAAATATTGCTTAGTCATGGTGCTAATGTCACTAGCAGCGTGAGCAAAAAGACCGACCTCGTGATAGTTGGTACTGATGCGGGTAGCAAACTTGATAAGGCAAAAGAACTTGGCATCCAGATAATGAACGAAGCGGAATTATTAGAAAAATTATTCAACTAAAATTTCAATCTACCTAGATGGGTAGATTTTTTACACTTATCTAGAAAATGGGTATTGACAAAAATATAAATTTATGGTATTGTGCTTGTGTTTGGAGGATAATGTGTTTGTTGAAAAATTTGATAATGATTTACATGCTGAGTTTGAATATGAGTTTCATAAGAAATTTCCTAAATTAAGAATTGCGATTGAAGGATCATACATACAATACATTGTGGTGTACAAGTTAAATATTTATTCAAGCGCAGAGATGATGGAAGTGGCTTATTTTGAAGGTGGAGATTATACCTGTGACTTTTTGTACCAAAAACCTAATGATCTTAAATTATTGAAAGATAGTAGGTTGGATGTAAATGATATAGCGAAATTTTATCTAAGATTTATGAAAAATCACTTCCCTGATTATAAGCAAGCCTATATCAATTTTATGAACGAACGGGCTCAAGATCTTTTGGAAGATAAAGGTGCAGAGATCAATTAGGTTAGGATATACAAGGATAAGTACAATGAAATACATAGATGAAGATATAATTAAGGAATTGATACAGAACAAAATAGATACTAGACTGTCTGGTAAGTTTGGTTTTGATAGTGTGAAAGACCACTTTTATTATACTAGGTCAATGATGATGCCGTCTGGAGATGGTTATGCTTATGTGTTCACTGATTTCAAGGTGACAATGTAGTATTATCCGTACTACGGAGGAATGAGTAAGATTACTCAAACTAGTGCTTTGGATTACATTAATTTCGTTATGAAACGTTTACCGCAAGAGCGGAGAGCCCAGTATAAAAAAGATTATGAAAAATATAAAAAACTTAAAAAACTTAATAAACAATCTGATGATGAGGTTTCACCTTTTGTCTATAATAGTATTTAGTTAAAAGTCCATATTCTACCAATGGACTTTTTTTGTGCTTCTTGCTTAAATCGTTTTGAGATTAAGCCCTAATTTTGTTATAATATATTGAGTTTATACTAATGGGGAAAAGATGATTACGTTTAAAGAAATTGAGATGGCGGGATTTAAGTCCTTTGCCGACAATACACATATCAACTTTGATGGTGGTATCACTGCTATCGTTGGACCTAACGGATGTGGTAAGTCTAATGTCAGTGATGCTATACGTTGGGTATTAGGTGAGCAGTCTAGTAAGGCACTGCGTGGTAAGTCTATGCAGGATGTCATTTTTGCTGGAACAGAGAAGAGGAAGAAACTTAGTTATTGTGAAGTTTCATTAATTTTTGACAATACTAACAAATGGTTTAATATCGAATACGATGAGGTAGTCATCACTCGTAAACTATACCGTAGTGGCGAGAGTGATTATATGATTAATCGTAAGCCATGTAGATTGAAAGATATTCGTGATTTGTTGTACGATAGCGGTATCGGTAAGGATGGTTATTCTATCATAGGTCAGGGACGAGTAGAGGAGATTATCCAGTCTAAGCCAGAGGACAGACGTGCTATATTTGAGGAAGCCGCAGGTATTGCTAAATATAAAGCGCGTAAAGTCGAGACGGAGAATAGACTTGCACGTGTACGTGATAATCTAAGTCGTGCTGGTGATATTATGAGTGAGGTTGAACGTAGGTTAGGACCATTGAAACGCCAGAGCGAAGATGCTAAGAAATATCTAGAGTATCGTGACATTTTAAAGAATCTTGAAATTAATGCTTACTTATACCAATATGACCATGCTGCACAGATTAAGCAGGATATTAACGTGAAGTTGCAAGGTTATCGTGATAATCTAAACATATTTACCAATAGTCTAGAGACGGAGCAGGCAAAATACGATAAATCGCTTAATGAGATTAATCAGTTGGATAAGAAGGCTAGTGAACTGCACGAAAAGGTTTTGGTTAATACTGTCGCATTGGAGAAGAAACAGAGTGACTCTAGATTATTAAATGAGCAGACGAGGTATTTAAAAGAGCAAATTGATAGATTGACCTCTCAATTAAATGTATATAATTTAGACCTTAATCAACGTGTTGCTCTAGTTAATTCAGCAACAGCATTAAGAGACGAAGAAAATAATAATCTTCGCACTCTTTATTTGCAGTCTCAAGAAATATCTGGAAAATACTTAAATCTTATTGATGAGTTGACCAAGAGCGAGGGTGAGAAGGAAGAAAATCAACGTGCAATGATAGATAATCTATCTAAGCTCACTGATATTAAAGCGAACTTGTCAGCATACATGGCTAAACGTGATACTCTATTAGAAAACATTAAATTAGATAGAGAGAAGTTAAGTCAAAATTGTGAGGCGAAATCTAATCTAGATAGAGAATACTCATTCTTAAATGTTGAAGTAGATGGCCTTAAATCCACTAAACAAAACCATGAGAATAATATATCTAAAATCAATTCTAAGATTGAGACAGTGAATTCAGCATTAGATAATGTGAATGCGCAAGTCTATGCTCTTAAGTCAAGTATCTCTAATGACACTAATAGAAAGAATATTTTATCTAATCTCCAAGCTGATTTTGAAGGTTATCAGTTTGCAGTTAAACGACTACTTCAAGAGGGTAAAAATAATTCTAGACTTAACTCTGCTATTAAGGGTGTAGTAGGTAATGTAATCAGTGTTGACCCTAAATTTCAAACTGCTATAGAGATAGCACTAGGTGGCAGTATTCAAAACATTATTACTAAAGATGAAGAGGACGCCAAAACATTAATTAACTACTTGAAACAGTCTAATCTCGGTAGAGCAACATTCTTACCTATCAGTGCAGTTAAGTTACGTGGTTTGAACGCTAGTGAACGTTCGCTTTTGTCATCGCGAGGATGTTTCGGTGTTGCTAATGAATTAGTTAAGACTGAGTCTCAGTTCAAGCCAGTTATTGATAGTTTGCTTGGCAATACGGTTGTATGCGACAACTTAGATAATGCAGTTGCGATTGCTAAACGTAGTGGTTATTCATTTAGAATAGTTACTTT
>CATLDS010000097.1 GCA_949902685.1 uncultured Christensenellaceae bacterium
CAACATAAATTATTTATAATAGTATTATTAATTATTTTGGGTAAAATAATTTTGAGGAGAGGAAATGAAAGAGTTTTTTAAAAAATTAAAAATTACGTCAATGTTGATTAGTTTGGCTTATCTAGTATTCGGTATAGCTTTAATTGTCTGGCCGAACGGAGCGAAATTGACTATACTTTATGTATTGTCATCTCTAATTCTTATTCATGGCGTTATCAATATTGTGAATTACTTCTTATATGGGTATGAGCCATTTGGTTTTATGAGCGGGGTGTTAAATGTTACATTTGGTTTACTGATGTTATTTAATGCGGGATTGCTCGCCAGTTCGGCTATATTCGCCTTGACATTCGGCTTCGTGTTCATATTTAGAGCGTTAGGTAAAATTCAAAATTCGTTCGACTATCGCAGATTTGGCGTCAAGACATGGTGGATAAATTTATTGTTTGGATTAATCATGTTGGTACTGGGCGTTGTTGTATTGGCTTATCCATTTGCAAGTGAAAAATATTTACTGATTTTCTTAGGTGCAAGTATCATTGTTGATAGTATAATGCAGATAATTAGTATGTGTATTATCACTAATAAGGCGAAGAAAATAAAACACACTTTAAAGGACGTGTTAAAAGGTCAAACAGAAGAAAATGTTATAGATGTTACTGACTATACTATAGAGAAGTAAATTTAATCGCCAGTTTGCTGGCGGTTTTTTATCGGTTAAATTAACAATCGCAATTATTTTGATATTTATAGGTATTGTGATATAATCTAACTGGGAGAGGATGGATGAAAAAACCAAAGAATTTGATTAAAGAAATAGAAAATTTCCAACCATTTAATGAGCAAGAAGAAATTGATAAGAACTTGTACTTAAAAGCATTAAAAAAGAATAAAGATGTGCTTTCTAGAAATGACGAAGTACTTCATTTCACTGCTTCGGCTGTGGTGGTTGATGAAGATATGAAACAAATGTTATTTGTGTATCATCTTTTATATAAGAATTGGATTTATCCGGGTGGGCATGCTGACGGAGAGTGTGATTTATTGTCTGTCGCTAGAAGAGAAGTAGAAGAAGAGACGGGGCTTAAAGTAGAGTCCTTGAATAATGGTGAAATGTTAGCTATTCAAGCTCTACCAGTTACTAGTCACATTAGACGTGGTAAATATGTCTCAGCGCATACACATTACGACGTATTATATATCTTTATTGCAAAGAATGGAGACAAAGATAAAATTAGGAAACTTGAGACTGAAAATTCAGGTGTGAAATGGGTAGATATTAAAGATATAGATAATTTAGAGAGTCCAGACTGGTTAAGTCCAGTACTCGATAAAGTTAAAGATAAATTAAAGGTCTAAAATTGTTATGAAAAAATTAGTAATGAGCGGTAGTGCTAGTTGTCAAAATGAATTGCAAAAATTAAAAGAAGATTTAGAAAATAGATACGAAATTATTGATTTCCCTAAGCCTATACCAAAAGATGATTTCATAAACCTCTATCCTAAGAGACATAAAGATTTTTATAATGCAATTGGTAGATGTGATTTGTTTCTATTATGCAATTTTGATAAGAATGGCATTAAAGGATATGTTGGTGCTGCGGGATTTGCAGAACTAGCGTATGTAGTGGATAGAAAATTGAATGGAGAGAATGTAGAAATTTTCATTTTAGATGAGCCTTCTAGTCAGGTGCAAGCATATGACGAGATACAATTGTGGCTTAAACTAGGTTGGATTAAAATTTGGGACAAATAATTTTAACCTTTAGGAGAAATGATTATGGGATATCTGTGGAGTCCATGGCATGGTTGTCATAAATGCAGTCCAGGATGTAAAAACTGCTATGTCTTTTATCTAGATAAAACTAGAGACAAAGATGCTAATATAGTCACTAAATCCAAAACAAATTTTAACTTTCCGTTAAAGAAAAATAGAGCGGGCGAATATAAATTACCTGCGGGGAGTGAGATTGCCACGTGTTTTACTTCCGACTTCTTTCTAGAAGAAGCGGATGAATGGCGTGCTGAGGCTTGGGAGATTATAAAAAAGAGACCTGATTTAAAATTTCTAATATGCACCAAACGCGTTGAGCGAATATTAAATTGTCTACCTGAAGATTGGGGTTTAGGATATGATAATGTCGCAATAGCTGTCACATGTGAGACACAAGCGATGGCGGATAGACGAATACCTATATTCTTAAAAGTGCCTGTCAAAAAACGTTTTATATTTATTGCTCCTATTTTAGAATATGTGGATTTGAGTCAATACTTGGGTAGTGGGCTAATAGATAGAGTGTCGGTAGGCGGAGAATCATATTCTAATGCAAGAGTATGTGATTTTGATTGGGTAAGTAAAATATTCAAAACTTGTAAAGATTATGGAGTCGAATTTGATTTTCATCAAACGGGCACTAATCTAAAAAAAGATGGAAAGATATACTCAATAAAGCATAGAGAAGAATATTCACAAGCAAAAAAAGCGGAGGAATATCTAAAAAAATTTTATCAATAGTTTTTGAATTATAGATTAAATTTGCTATGTTTAAGTTGTATGATAGGAGAAGAAAATGATTGGAATTTTGTATTTTAGTAGCACTGGCAATAGTCTATATATTGCAAAGAAGATACAGAATAGCATCGGTGGAAATATTGTATATTTACCTAAATATACGGGTACAGGTAGCGAGTTCGATAGAGTAATATTAGTTACTCCTATTTATTCGTATGGGATGCCTAGACAGGTGTATGATTTTTTACCTAAGTTAGATAAAAATGTGGAACTGATAGTAGTACAAAATTACGGAGGAATGGTAGGTGGTGCGGATTATCTCATGTGTAAGTATTGTGAGAAAAATGGATTAAATCTAAAGGCTATTTATGTACTCCAAATGCCAGAGAATTTCACACTGACATTTACTGTGCCTAAGTTTTACATAAAGAGCATTTTAAAATCTGCAGATAAGCGAATAAACAAAGTTATAGAAAATATAAAAAATGAGAAATACACTCTACCTAAACCTAAGAGAACAAAAGAGAAAAAATATTTAACCAATATGTCTAATTGGCACGTTATAGGGGAACGATTTAATGTATCTCTTGATTGTATAAAGTGTGGAAAATGTGTAAAACTATGCCCAGTTGGAAATATTAAATTTGAAAATGGACAGATAGTATTTGGAGATAAATGTGTAGCATGCTTAGGTTGCTATCATCGT